>DASSSG010000118.1:0-2083 GCA_035708545.1 Bryobacteraceae bacterium
TACGGATCTCGGCCGGGAAATCCGTGCCGCCTTCGTTCCGCGGGAAGGCTGGCAGCTGCTGGTGGCCGACTATTCGCAGATCGAGCTGCGCCTGCTCGCGCATTTTTCCGGCGATCCTGTACTGACGGCAGCGTTCCGAAACGGCGAGGACATTCACACGCGCACGGCCGCCGAGGTATTCGGTGTCGGGCCGATT
Source organism: Bryobacteraceae bacterium (assembly GCA_035708545.1). Taxonomy (GTDB): domain Bacteria; phylum Acidobacteriota; class Terriglobia; order Bryobacterales; family Bryobacteraceae; genus DASSSG01. The sequence continues at coordinate 197 of DASSSG010000118.1, forward strand.
ATGGTCACCCCCGAGATGCGCCGCATCGCAAAGAGCGTGAATTTCGGCATTGTGTACGGGCAGACGCCGTTCGGGCTTGCCGCGAACCTCGGGATCGATCGGCGCGAAGCCGAACAGTACATCCGCAGCTATTTCGCGCTGTACAAAGGTGTGCGCGCGTGGATCGACTCGACGATCGCGGAAGTCCGCAGGACCGGCGTGTCGCGCACGCTGTTCGGGCGAGAGCGCCCCATTCCCGACATGAACAGCCGCAACCCCAATGCCCGCAGGTTCGCCGAGCGTACGGCTGTGAATACGCCGCTGCAGGGCACCGCCGCCGACCTGATCAAGCTCGCGATGATCCGCATCGATGGCATGCTCGGGCAGCAGAAGCTGCAGACAAAGATGCTCCTGCAGGTCCACGACGAGCTCGTATTCGAGGTCCCGCCGGAAGAAACCGCAGCGATGCGACGCGCGGTCCGGCAGGAAATGGAGAGTGTGCAGCAACTGGATGTTCCGCTGGTGGCGGACGCTGGTGCAGGCTCGAATTGGCGCGATGCGAAATAGCCTGCTGCTGTATTCGTTGTTTCTTGTGCTGACAGGATGCTCGCCGGCGCCCCCGCGCGAGCAGGCGGCTCAGCCGAAGCGGCCGGCACGCGCCCCCGACAACTTCCAGGTGCGCTTTGAAACGAGCAAAGGGCCGTTCACCATCGAAGTGGACCGAGCATGGGCGCCGCGCGGCGCCGATCGTTTCTACGAGCTGGTCGAGGACAGGTTCTTCGACGAGGCGAGATTTTTCCGAGTCGTAAAAGGTTTCGTCGTGCAGTTTGGCATCCACAAAGACCCGGTAATTAACGCCCGCTGGAACAAGCTGCACCTCGTCGATGATCCGGTGAGGGAGAGCAACAAGCGCGGCTACGTTTCCTACGCGACCTCGGGCCCGAGCACGCGGACCACACAGATTTTTATCAATCTCGCGGACAATTCACGGCTGGACTCACGCGGGTTCGCGCCCTTCGGCCGTGTGACGGATGGTATGGACGTGGTCGACAAGCTGTATGCCGGCTATGGGGATTCGCCGCCGCTCGGCTACTACGGCCCCGATCAGAACAAGATCGAGGCCGAAGGTAACGCTTATCTGGAGCGAAGCTTTTCGCGCCTCGATTACATCAGGACGGCGCGGGTCGTCTCGCACTAACAAGCGGCGGCGTGAAGCGCCAGTGCAGGCTGCCAGCCGAACGCCGCTATCCGTTGTGTGAACATCACTATCCATTTGGATATGCCGCGGCGGCGTTCCGCGCGGCTCGCAAACCTATTTACCGCAACTTGCAGGCATCCCCCGCTGGTCTCCGGATTGCTGACACATCAGGGCCTCGATAAAGGCAAAGTCCAAACGGGAGGCCGGAAAGTCATACCGGCAGCCCACTGCAGAAATGAGGGAGGGGACCCATGAAAGGTCGCATGCTCTGTCTGTGTGTCGTCACCGCGCTGTTCGCCCTCGGGGTCAACGCGCAAACCATCAGCTATCGCCTGGCGGCCGACGTGCCGTTCGCGTTCATGGCGGGACCGACGCAGTTGCCCGCCGGCCAGTATTACATCGATACGCTGTCGCCGGCCGTCGTCCGGCTCGCCACGACGGACCGAAGCGCGGCTGCGATGCTCATTGTGAACGGCGCGACGCGTGTGTCGTCCGAACGGCAAGGCAAGCTGGTGTTTCATAAGTACGGCGATCGTTACTTCCTCGCGAACGTCTGGGCACCGGGCGCGAGCGATGGAATCGTCGTACGGCCGTCGGCGCTCGAACGGGAACTGATCGCAGGCGTGAAGGACCCGGAAACGCGTGTCGTTATGGTGCGCCGTCAGTAACCTGAGTCACCGCTGACGCTGCGATCAGGGGCGGCCCATTAC
>DASSSG010000119.1:0-2502 GCA_035708545.1 Bryobacteraceae bacterium
CAGCGCGGAGCCCTGCGGGTGAAACGCGGCAATCCCTGCACCCGCGACCGCCACCAGCAGCAGAACCACGCTGTAACTCGATGCCAGCCCCAGCGCTGAAACAAAGAGTCCCGCAACCGCCGGGGCAAGCGTCGTAAATGCACGCGTGTGCAGCCGGTCCGACAGATACCCGTAGACCGGCTGCATGACCGATGAAGAGAAAATCATTACGCCGCCTACGATCCCTGCCTGTTCGAGCGACAACCCCAGCCGGGCTACAAGATGAGGTTGTAGAGCTCCGAGCGCGCTGCTGTAAAGGTCAATGAAGAAGTGGCCAATCGATAGCAGCAACAGCGACAAACCCGCGCTTTGGCCGACCGAACGCTTGTACGCAGATGCGGGTAGCGATAGTACGGGCGAAGAAGGATTCACCAGGGGAAATGCCTAACTATTATATCGGGGCGCTCTTGTCGAATACTAGCTAGCGAACACGCCTCCCATGAGCAAGCAGCTTTGTTGTACCTTGTCGATCGGAATACTTTCATTGCTGCCGGCGGCGGTCGCCACGAACGCACAAACGGCGGCAGTAACGGATGCAGGAGGAACGGGTAACTTCGAAGCCGAATACAGCGCGGGCAGGACCGCGCTGGCTGCCGGCAATTACAAGGAAGCCGAAACCCAGCTTCGCGCGGCTCTCCGCTCCTCGCGGCAGTTCGCCGCGAATGATCCGCGCGTCCTCAGCACTCTGAAAGACCTCTCCCAGGTTTACCGCGCGCAAAGCAAGTACGCCGACGCCGAGCCGCTGATGGAACGCTACATTGCGCTGCGCGAGCGCTCTCTCGGCAAATCCAGTCCGGACCTCGCGAAGGATATCGAAGAGCTGGGCCGAGTCTGTTTCGCGCAGATGAAATTCGTGTCGGCAGAGGCCCACTTTCGCCGCGAGCTGGCGCTTCTCGAGCGTAAGTTCGGGCCCGAATACCTTGAGCTCATTCCCGTCCTTACCGCCATCGCACAGTCGGCGCAGGCGCTCAACAAATCCTCCGAAGCCGAGCCGCTGCTGAAGCGCGCGATTGCCATCCGCGAGAAGAATCAGGGGCCCGATCATCCCGATTTCGCCGCGGAGATTCTCAAGCTCGCCGCGCTCTGCATCGCCGACGGCAGGTTCGCGGAAGCCGAGCCGCTGTTCCTGCGAGCGATCGCGCTGATCGAGCAGCATGAGGGCCCGAACAGCCAGAAACTGATCGCGCCTCTTGATGCGCTCGCCGGCGCCTACAGGGAACAGGAGAAGTTCGCCCGCGCCGAGCCGCTGTTCCTGCGGGCCATGTCCATTCGCGAGAGCCTGGCCGGTCCGGGCAACCCCGAAATGGCCGAGAGTCTGGACAACCTCGCCTCGCTGTACGCGCGGCAGAAGAGATGGAATGACGCTGCCCCCTTCTTTGAGCGCGCGCTGCAGATTCGCACCTCGACCCTCGGCTCCGAACACCAGTCCGTCACCGCTGGTCTCGACAAGCTCGCAACCGTCTACACCGCGCAGGAGAAGTACGTAGAAGCCGAACCGCTCTACAGGCAGTCCTTCGCGATCCGCGAGAAGGAGACGCTGCAGAGCCTGCGCAACCTCGCGACCCTCTATGTCGCGCGCGAGAAGTATTCCGAGGCGGATCCCCTGTACAAACTCGCGCTGGCTATCTACGACAAAAACCCGCCGCAGAAGAAGATCAAAGCCTCGAAAAAGGAACTCGGCAAAATCGAGCCGCCGCCGCCCTTTCTGGTGGAAACGCTCGAGGAATACGCGGCGGTGCTGCGGAAGCTGAAACGCAAGGGCGAAGCGTCAAAGCTCGAAGCGCGCGCAAAGCCTCTGCGGCAGCAGCTCGCTTCACTGCACGCTTCCGACAAGCCGCCTTCCAACTGAGTTTCACTGTAAGCCTCCTCCGATCCCCGGCGGCTGGCCACCGCCGGGTTTTTTTTGGTGTGCCGCCGGGTTCATCGAGCGGCGATTTCAATGCAAGCCGTCGCCTGAATCAGCTCGCTGCCGCCACCCCGGTCTGCTCGACTCTCGCCTCCAGCCACGCGATCATCGCTCGCATCCACTGGGCGTCGCTCCACCAGCGAAACCCGTGGCCCTCGCCGCGCACGGCCAGTACCTCGCAATGCGCCCCGGCCCTCCGTGCTGCCTCGCAGAACCTTTCCGACTGCGCAAATGGAACCACGCGATCCGCTGTCCCGTGGATCAGCAGCGTCGGCGGCATTTGCCGATGAACCTGGTGGATCGGCGACAACTCGCGGATTGCCGCGCCCAGCATGTCCGCCCACGGGCCGTTCGCGGCCACGCCGCGGATGCCGGCGGGAATCGAAGGCGATTCTCTGGCCAGCGTCACGAGATCGCTCGGCATCGCGATCGCCGCCACGCCGGCAACCGGAGTGGCACGCCCGGCTCGCAGCACCGCCATCATGGCCAGCTGTGCGCCCGCGGAATCCCCGATCACCGCCAGACGGTTCGGGTCCACACCGTACTCCGCCGCGTGG
>DASSSG010000120.1:0-4476 GCA_035708545.1 Bryobacteraceae bacterium
GCGTCCACTCCCAGCGGATGCCGTATGTGAGTGTCACGCGCGGCGACACGCGCCACGTGTCCTGAGCGAACGCGGAGAACGTTTCGAGCACACTCGCGCCGCCGACCGCCTGCGCGAACGTCACCGCGGGCGGCTCGCCGGACAACAGCTCGCCCAGGCTGTCGAACGTCCCGACCACGCTCGCGATCGTGCTCTCGCGTGACGGGCTCAGACGCTGGTAATCGACTCCGAACCGCATGTCGTGCATGCCGCGGTTCACAGCCACGGCATCAATCAGGTTCCACTGCCTCTGACGCGCGGCCCCGGCGTCGCCCACCAGCAACTGCCCGATGCCGTGTACCTCGAGACCCCACAGCCGCTGGCCAACGCCGGGATTCGGCAAGACGCTGGCGAAGTCGAGAGGAACCTGTCCGTCGGCCGTGTTCGGCAGCCAGGCCGAGCGTACGCGTGTGCGCGCAGTGTTGACGCGTGCATCATTGCTGACGGCTGGGGTAACGGCCGTGATCAGGCCGACTGTGACGCCATCGGTTCGAAAATCGCCTTCGTTGAGCTGCAGGTACCCGAACCGGTTCCACGAGGGTGCGCGATGATAGCGCACGAACAGCGATCCCATCGAACCCAGCGCCTGATCGACTCGCAGACTGGTCGTTTCGACGCGCGACGGCGCGGTCGCCACGGCCGTGAACAGGGCGGTATTCGCGTCGAGCTGCGGGCCGTTCGGAAGCGGGAACGCCTGCAGAATGCGGCGTACAAAAGGAACCTGCGCATCGCGAACCGATGCCACAGGCACGGCGAGCCGAAAGGCGGGCGAACTGCGCAGGTTCAGCCGCTCGGCGGAGAGAAAGAAGAACGTGCTGTTGCGCCGCAGCGGCCCACCCAGAGTACCTCCGAAGTCCTGCATCCGATGCGGCGCACGGCCCCGCCCTGCCGCATTGGCGAACCAGTCCGCGGCGTTCAGCTTCTCGTGCCGAAATACGCCGAACATACTGCCATGAAACGCGTTCGAGCCGGAGCGAGTGGTAAGAGAAACCTGCGCGCCCGGCATGCGGCCGTACTCGGGCGCAAAGGTCGAGGTTTGCACGCGCAGTTCCTGCAGCTCGCCCAGGGAGGCAAGCGTATGGAGGCTCCCGATTGCCGACATCGCGGGCAGCGCCGACCCGGAGAACATGCCCGGCAGGCCGCTCCCGCTCACGCCGTTATTGGCGCTCACGCCGTCGACCGTGAAATAGTTGGCGTTCGGCCGCTGCCCGCTCGCGCTGAACTGGCCCGCCTCGCCCGCGGTTGCCGGAGTCTGGACGACCCCGGGTGCGAGCTCCGCAAGCGCCTGAATGCCACGCCCGTTCACCGGGATGCTGTTCACCAGCTCGCGGCCGATCACGATCCCGGAGCTGCCGTCAATGGTGTTCATCACATCGGGAGTCGCTTCGACCGTGATCTCCTCGTGCATGCTTCCAAGCTGCAGCATGAAATCGAGAATGGCCGCCTCCGTGGCCTGGAGCGGGAAACCGACGCGGACGATCGTCTGAAAGCCCTCGCGGCGAACCGTGATCTTGTACGCTCCTGGAGCCAGCGATGACACTGCATAGAAGCCGTCATTGTTGCTGACCGCGATGCGGCGGATGCCTGTATCTACATGCAGGAGCGTGACCGAGGCGCCCGCGATCGAGGCGCCGGAAGGGTCCTGTACGATTCCCGAGATCTGGGCCTTCTGCTGCGCGAATGCAGCAGCGCTCGCCAAAAGAACCAGTACAGCCGTTCGGATCACGGTTCTGCCGCTACTCTAAGCTCCAGATCGGCGAGTGCCGCGGCGACGCGATCGGCCGTCCCGCCACTACCCGCCACGTACTCACTCAGAATCGCATCCAGCGACTGCGCCGCGGAAACGAGCCCGGCGGCGTCATCCTGCCACCGGCCCGCGGCAGCCGCGCCCGCGCGGGCTTCGCCGACGAACGGCTTCAGCAGACTCCTGAGCCGCGCCGCGTGCTGCGCCATCGCTCGCAGGTGATCGCGCGCCATCCCCTCGAGCGTCGCCCGCTCGCCGGGCCCGAGTTGCGCTTCCACTTCGGGCGGAAACCGTGCCGCGAGGTTGCGCAGCGCGTGCGCTCGCGCAAGTGTTCCGTCGCTGTGGTCGAGTACATCGTTTACGAAATTCTCGAGCACCGGACCGGAGCCGACCCGCGACTCCAGCTCGCGATTCGTCCGCGCGGTGGCGCCCCGTCTCGCCGCGGCGCTCGGCGCTCGCATGGCCTCGGGCTGTTCGGCCTGGATCACCACGTGCGGCAGGCCCGCGATGGCGGCGCGGATCTCCTGCTCGCGCTGCGCGCCCAGGCCGAGCATGCTCACTACAACGTTGCCGGAATCGTCGCGCTTCACGCCGACCGGCTCGCCGAGATCGGCCCCGAGCTGGTGGAGCGCCGCGAACACCCGCAGCTCATCGGCCGCGCTGGCTTTCGCGCCCGCCGGCAAGGCGGCCTGCGGCTGCTCGATGCGCGGCTTTTCCGAAGCCACCTGAGGTTCCGGGACAGCGGCGGGCGGCTGGTCGGCCGCTTCGGTGATCTCCACCCATTCGGAGTTGCGGAACTGCAGGGTTTCGCGCACTGCGAGCATGTCGGCCGCACGCAACGTGAGCGTCGCCTCGGCGAGCTCGCCCTCCGGAGTGCTCGTGCGGACCTCGTAATACCGCCCGGGCGCGGACGCGCTTCCGTCCCTGATCCGCACGTGGTCGCTCTTCGTACTCAGCTGGCTGCGCCACGCGGCAAAAGCCCGGGCGCTGAGCGGTTCATCCCAGCTGAAGCCGGAATTCTCAAAAAGGCTGCGAAGGTCTGCCTCGGCTGGCGTGCGCGTCTCGGCCGCGACGGCCGGACGCCGCACGGTGTGCCGGGCAGTCCGAATCTGGATCTGCCGGCGTACGGGCGCGGAGCGTTCGCGAAGCGATGCTTTCTCGAGCAGTTCGGCCGCGCTCACGGTCTGCCTCGTCGAAAGCTGCCAGGCGATCACTGCGAACGCCGCGGCCGCGGCCACCGCGCCCCAGCGCCATACCGCCCGGGCTCGAGCCGGGCGCAACTCGACGACACGCGACATCTCGAACGGAGGTTTCCAGGGCAGCGGCGGAGCCGGCAGCCGGGTCTTCATGCCGCGATGCCAGATCGTGTAGGCATCGAGTGCCTGCCGGTATTCGTCCGCGGCTGCGGAACAATCTCCGCAATCCGCCATATGGCTGCGCACGGTGACCGAGTCCTGCTCGCTCAGTGCATCGTCAGCGTAGCCGAGCAGCAGGTCTTCGGACACGTGTGGCGCGCCGGTGTTACTCATGCAGCACCTTCCGCAGCCGGTTCAGGGCGCGGCGCAGAAACTCGCCGACAGTGGATGTGGCGATTCCCAGCGTCTCCGCGATTTCCTGATAACGCAAACCCTCGGCGCGCAGATGCAGCACCTGGCGCTGCTGCGGCGAGAGCTCTCGGATTGCTTCGCGAAGCCGGCGGTCCCGCTCGCTGAGCAGTATCTGTTGCTCCGAATTATCGTCAGGATGCGCGAGCACATTCTCGAGTTCCGGGCTGAACTCCTGTGAATGGCGCTCCTTCGACTTCGTTTTCAGGCCAAGATTGTGAGCGACCCGGAAAACCCAGGCGCGCGGGTTCAGAACCTCTTCGCCGCCGCGCATCGTGACAAAAAGGCGCAGGAAGACCTCCTGGGTGACCTCCTGCGCCTGGGCGGGAGCGAGTCCGAGCGTCAGCACGTAGTAATACACGTCTTCTCTCGCCTCTCTGAAGATTGCATCGACTCGCTCATGTGTCGTCACGCGAGCTATGGGAACTGCGCCTCATTGGACCACACACGCTTCCTACGGCTGCGCGGAATCGGTCTCCTCGCCAGCGGGCCTGACTGGCATTGGCATGGGCATTGGCAACGGCATCGGCTCCCTGATATACGCAGCCGGCGCATCGATCAGGTTCAGGGACACCGCCTGGTATGCGGTCGGAACCAGACGGAGCGCTTCAACGAGCGCCGGGAGCTTCGTCTTCTGCTGGTCCGTCAATATCGCGAGCGCTGCTGCGCGATAGGGCTCCGCCGACACGGGAATTCGTCGCTGGAGGTTATTGATGTCGATCATCAGCTGGCCGATCTGCGGCGCATCATTCGAGCCCGCCCGCAGCAGGCCATACAACGTGCGTTGCTTTTCTGCAATCTGGCGGTAAATGGCAGCTTCGGCATCCCGCCGGTTGGCCTGGACCTGCTGAAGCGATGTCACCTGCGCATCCGTCAGGCTGAGGTACTGCCGAAGCTCGTTGAACGCGGGCACGAACGGCCCGCCGGGTCGTGGAGTTTCCTGCGCCGAGACGACCCCGGCGAGGAGCATTACAGCAATCAGCATTGTTCGAAACATAAAAGGCGAATCGGTCTCCTGAATCTCCGTTTGGTTGCTTTTCGCTTTCGCCACGCCACCGCCCCGGTTTCCGGTCCGCCTCACCCTCCGCG
>DASSSG010000121.1:0-7636 GCA_035708545.1 Bryobacteraceae bacterium
GGCATCAACGTAGTCATGGACCCCGAGTTCCAGCAGGGCGCGCGCAGCACGTTCACGGTCGATCTGTCGAACACAACTCTGGATGAAGCCCTCGACCACCTCGCGGTCATCACCAAGACCTACTGGAAGCCGCTCTCGCCCAATACGATCTTCGTGACCAACGACAACGTAACGAAGCGCCGCGACTACGAAGACTATGTCGTGAAAGTGTTTTACGTGAAGAACGCCACGACGGTGCAGGAACTGCAGGAAATCGCGACCACGATTCGGTCGATCGCGGAGATCCGCCGTGCGTTCGCCTACAACACTCTTTACGCGATCATGGTCCGTGACACGGCGGACAAGGTCGCACTGGCGGAGAAGCTGATCTACGACCTCGACAAACCAAGGGCCGAGGTAGTGATCGACGTGATGGTCATGCAGGCGGACCGCTCGAAGCTGCGGGATTACGCGGCGGGCCTTCAGTGGGGGGGTAAGTTCGGGCTGAACGCTCCAATCGTCTTTAACGGCCTTGGCAGCGGCACGGGCGGGGGCACTGGCTCAGGAAGTGGCTCGGGAAGCGGGACCGGGAGCGGCAGCGGAAGCAACACCGGTACGGGAACCAACACCGGTACGGGAACCAACACCGCCAGCATTCCAATTACCGAATTCAAGAACCTGGCGCTGATGGGTGACTTCTCGACCGTGGTTCCGTCGGCGCTGATCAAGGCGCTCGCGGACGATAGTGACACGAGGACCTTGCAGCAGCCGCAACTGCGGGCCGTAGCCGGACAGAAGGCCACGCTGCACATCGGCGACAAAGTCCCGTATGCGAGCGGCAGCTTCACGCCGCTGGGCGGCACTGTCGGTCAGGGATTCTCGCCTATCGCGTCAACCCAGTTCCAGTTTGCCGAGGTAGGCGTGAAAGTGGATCTCACGCCGCAGGTGCACGGCCGGGATGAGATTTCGATGCATGTGGAGGTCGATATCTCGAATGTTTCCGGCGAGGTGCAGCAGGCCGGCCTCACGCAGCCGATCATCAGCACGCGGAAGGTCGTGCACGATATCCGGCTGCGGGAAGGCGAGATCAACCTGCTCGGCGGCCTCATGAGCGAGCAGGACATTTACTCGATATCCGGCATTCCCGCACTGATGCGGATTCCGGTCCTGAAGTATCTGTTCAGCGGGGAAAATCGCAAACGCCTGAAGGGCGAACTGCTGATCGCGCTGATCCCGCACATCGTGCGCGCGCCCGATTTCGACGAGATTAACCGGCGCGGCATCTCAGCGGGGTCAGACGCGGTGGTCAAGCTGACGTACGCGCCGCGGGTCGCGCCCGCGGGAACGACCACAACTCCTGCCGCGCCGGCGCCGACCCCCACGCCGGACGCTGCGCCGATCGCCCCGGCGCCCTCGCAACCCCCGGCGGCAGCGGCCCCGGCAGCGTCGACGCCTGCTGCTCCGGCGGGTCCGCCGCGCCTGACCTTCATACCGCCGGCCGTGCAGGCAACTGCGGGCGCGCCATTTACCGTCACGCTGCAGATGGACAACGCGGCAGACCTGTTTACCGCCCCGATGCGCATCAAGTTCGATCCGAAGATGCTGCGGCTCACCAACGTGCGCCAGGGCGGATTGATCGGCTCCGATGGCCAGCGCATCAATTTCAGCGAGAACACGCTCAACGATATCGGTGAGGCAGTGATCACGCTCAACCGCATTCCCGGCACGGGCGGCATCAGCGGTTCGGGCCCGCTGGTGCAGCTCACATTTCAGCCGATCGCCCGTGGCGCGGCGCAGATCGCTCTCAGCGAGATCACGCTGCGCAACACGCAGCTGCAGCCGATCGCGGTGTCGCTGCCGACATTATCAGTAAACGTGCAGTAGGGGCGGTTGTGTTTGCGATCAGCGACCGACGATGGCGAACCCAGAGGGGACTGACGCTGGTCGAGCTGATCGTCGCGTTCACGGTTATGTCCGTGCTGGCCTCCATGGCGGTGCCGCTGGCGCGCTACAAGGTCCGAAGAGACAAAGAGCGCGAGCTGCACTATGCGCTGCGCGAGATTCGAACCGCCATAGACAAATACAAGGACATGGCCGATCTGGGCCAGCTCGGCCCGCAGAACATCGAACGCGATAACTACCCCGAATCCCTCGAGGTCCTTGTCGAAGGCGTGAAGGTGGCCGGCTCGGTCGACAAGAAAGTCCGGTTTCTGCGCCGTATTCCGCGCGACCCTTTTACAAACACCACGGACTGGGGTAAGCGCAGCACCCAGGATGATCCGAAGTCCACCGCGTGGGGCGGACAGAACGTCTTTGACGTATATACGAAATCGATGGAGAGAGCGCCCGATGGCACGCCGTATTCGGAGTGGTAGAAACGGCTTCACGATCGTCGAGCTGATGATCGTGATGGCGGTGATCTCGATTCTGGTCTCGATCGCGGTGCCGATGTACCAGCGGTCCATTCTCCGTGCGAAGGAATCGGTGCTCAGGAGCAATCTTACGTCGCTGCGAACCGTCATTGACGAGTACACCTACGACAAAGCGAAAGCGCCCCAGACCCTGCAGGATCTGGTGCAGGCGGGCTATCTTCGCGCAGTACCGATGGATCCGATCACGAACTCGGCTGAGACGTGGAAGATCATCATGGAAGACGCCACCAGCAGCGTCAACCAAAGTGAGCCTGGTATCTTTGATGTGCGCAGCGGGTCCGATAAGACCAGCCTCGAGGGCACGCCTTACGCGGAGTGGTGATGTACCGTGCGCGGCTGCATGCCGAGCACGCGTGCGAGGCGGGGACGCAAAGCGCCGGGCTACAGCGTGTGCCACTAGCCGGCCGAACTGCGCATCAAAACCGGCCCCGAGGGGGCATTTCCGCCCGCCTGTTCGAAGGTGGTGAGAAACCGGGACAGGACCAGAGCTACCGCGCCGAGCAGTGAAGCGTCGGTCGCGTGCTGCGACGGCAGGATTCGCAGGCCCGACAGATAATGCTGATGCACGCGCGCGCGCAGGACTCCCCAGACAACATCCTCGATGACTTCCCAGGCGAGCGCGAGATAATCGCCCAGCACAATGGCCTCGGGATTCACGGCGCGAATGAGAACGACATCGGCCTCGTCCGGCAGTTCCCGATTTACGAGCGCCTGCGCCTGAATCTGTTCGTCTTTGGCACTAACGTGTTCAACCACATCAATCCGGCGAACCCGAACACCTCGATCACGACGATCACGACGGTCGGAAAGATTCTCGGGATTCGCGGCGACGGCAACACATCGGGCATTGGGCCGAGACAGCTCACGCTTGGACTTCGAGCCGAGTTCTAACCACTACATGAGCCCAAACGCAAAAGGCGTCCCGCGCAGGAGATTTGTGCAGGGGACGCTCGGCACGGCAGCCGCCGGGGTTCTCGCGCAGGCCAGAAAAGCAAAGGCGCAGCAAACCGCGCCCGTTGTGCAGAAAACCGTCTACGCGTGGTATCCGGCGCGCTTCGGCACATGGAATACGTCGAGCATCCAGTGGGATGCCCTCACGCACATCTGCTATCGCTCAGTGGTGTTGCAGGCCGACGGAAGCATTGCGAAACCGGCCGGAAATCCGCCCCGGCCTTCCTTGATGAGGCGCGCTCGCACGGCGTGAAGGTCTGCATCCTCGCGTGGGCGAACAACCGCAGCGACTCCGACGGCTATCTCGCGAATCATCCCGACGAAGCCGTCGAAAACCTGCTCGCTTACGTGCGCGACAACGGGCTCGATGGCATTTCGTACGACGATGAGATGATCGGGCGGACGAACTCGCGAACGGGTGGTCCGAGCCAGCCCCTGGTCAGCGCATTCTTTCAGAAGCTCTACCAGGCATTCAAGTCGGCGAACTCGAGTTACCAGATCTCGTACGCGGCGCCGCCCGTGATCTCATCGAAAGACCGATTCGGATCGGACTGGTTCGACTGGTCCGCGATCGCGCCGTGCGTGGACGCGATCGTTCCCATGCTGTATACAGCGAACCCACCATCGATCGGGTGGACAACGGTTGCGGAGCCGCTTGCAGGCAGCAAGCAGACCGGGTCGACGGTACCGCGCGACGTGGTCACGCTGATGGGCGATTACTACGAGGCACTGGGCGATCAGAAGAGCAAGCTGCTGCTGGGGGTCAACTCGTTTCCGTGGTCCGGATACGAGTTCAGAGCGCGGTCGGCCGCACGGCTCGCGGCGATCCTTGAACGCGGCAAGACACAGCCATACGAATACATGCAGGCGCAGGCGGCGCTGTACGGCAAGCGCTGGGACTCGAAGCAGCAGAGCACCTGGTACGCGTCTCAGGATGGCGAAGAATTCATTCAGGGCTGGTTCGACGACGAGCACAGCTGGGCGGCAAAGCTCGACTACGTGAATCAGGAAGAGCTGGGCGGCGTCGGGATCTGGGTCGTCGATGGACAGAACGACTCGCCCGCGATGTGGGATATGCTGCGGACTGCGTTTTCAGCGCCGAAGAGCAGGATTGCGAATCCATAGAACCCACATGCGTTCCGGTTCCGGCGTGCTTTGCGGCGCGCGCGCGCTGATGTTTACGCGCTGCGCCGCCGCACCTTGAGCTGCGTAGCGAGCCTGTGCAGGTAGTTCGGATGGACATCGAGCAGCCGGGCGGCCTCCGTGAAGTTTCCACGGGCGCGGTCCAGCGCATCAATGACCAGCCGTTTCTTTGTCTCTCGAATCGCCTCATGATACGAACCCGTCGCTGACTGCGGGGGTTCCGCTTCGACAATGGCTTCAGGCAGGTCTTCGGCAAGGATCATGTCCGTAGTCCCGAGGACGACGGCACGCTCGATCGCGTTCTCGAGCTCGCGAATATTGCCCGGCCAGTCGTAAGCGAGCAGGCAGGCTCGGGCACGATCCGACAGCCCGGTCACACGCGTTCCAGCCGCCCTGGCGGAGCGCTGCGCGAAGAATGCGGCCAGCAACGGGATGTCTTCGCGGCGTTCGCGCAGCGGAGGAGTATCGAGAGTGACGACGTTCAGCCTGTAGAACAGGTCAGGCCTGAAACCCCCCGACCGCATGGCGGATTCGAGATCACGATTCGTGGCGGCGATCACACGGATGTCCACGCGAATGCTGCGCGTGCCGCCAACACGCTCGAATTCATGCTCCTGCAGAACACGGAGCAGCTTCGCCTGTAGGCCAGGCGCGAGCTCGCCGATTTCGTCGAGGAACACGGTCCCGCCGTTCGCGACTTCAAACCTGCCTTTTTTCTGCGTGACAGCGCCGGTGAATGCGCCTTTCTCGTGACCGAAAAACTCGCTTTCGAGCAGCGTCTCGGTGACGGCCGCGCAGTTTATGGCGACAAACGGCATTGCCGCGCGCGAGCCGTTGCGATGAATGGCGCGGGCGACGAGCTCCTTACCTGTGCCGCTTTCGCCGCGGATCAGCACGGTTGAGTTCCCGCGCGCCAGGCGCCGTATCATCTGGCACAGGCGGCGCATGCCCTCACTCTCGCCGATCATGCTGTGCTCGAGCGCATTTTCGGATCGGAGTCGCAGGTTCTCTGCCTCGAGAAACTCGCGCTCGCGGGCGTGGTGGATTGCCATCGCGGCAAGGCCGGCGAAGGCGGTGAGGGTTTCGATATCGGCGTCACGGTACACGGCATACAGCACGCCGACGACGCGGCCGGCGAGCGTCATCGGAATGGCTGCTGACGAACATCCGCCGCCATTGTGGATCACAGGCGCTCCCCGGACAATCGCCTGCTCGAGCAGCCGGCGATCGAGAGCGTCTGCGCGACAGCTCGCGAGTACATCGACGTGTCCGGCCTCGGCCAACAGGATGGCGGCGGCGTCCGCGGGCACGATGTCGAACATCAGCTCGAAGAGCTGCTGCTCGAGAACCGCGTGTGCCGGTGCTCCGCGCGAGCGGTAAAGGTTCTCCAGGACGACCAGAGCCGTCGTGAGTTTGAGCAAGCCGGGAAGTTCGAACGATCCCGACGCACGCTCCTGAGCACCGAATACGTTTTCCGCCATCTCGGACGCGTAGCGGGGTTCGACCGTTGTGTCGCTCATCCTCAGGTGTTAAGACGAATGCGGCGACCGTATGGTTCGCGTCGAGACTACCTGACCCTGCGCGTGTATTTGACACTACAATTCGGCGCGGTAACTACACACGAACGAGATAGCCGAGACTATCCGATCGGATAGAGGCACAACTCGCGGCGACGGCATTTCAGTTACTTGCGCGTGGCACATGGGATGCTGGGGACAGTCGCAAGGACCAGGAGACACCAGATAATGAAACTTTTCACTGCGACTGCACTGCTGACTGCTGCCGCGGCCGTGCCGGCGTTCGCGCAGTCGATTCCCGCTGTGCGAGCGAAAATCCCGTTCGAATTTCACGTCGGCAAAGCCGTCCTGCCTGCCGGCGAGTACGACATCATGGACGGCCTGAACCGGGAAACCATCCACATTCGCTCGACGGACGGAAAGCACAGCGCGATCGTGATCACGTACTCGCAGGATGCGCCCGCTATGCGCCCGGCAGAGCCCAGCCTGACCTTTCGACGGGTCGGCGGCGAGGCCTATCTCGCCAGTGTTACCCGCCCGGCGAGTGCGCGCGACATTCGCGGCCCCGCGGGTGACGGCTACACGGTTCTGGCAGTAATCAAAGCCGCGCCTGTCCGATAGAACCGGCGCGTGGTTCTCCCCTGAAACCGCAGAGGTTGACGACAGACCTCGCGGCGAACCCCCACTGAGCACCGGGAGCGGCCCCCCACTGCTCCCGGCATTTTCATTTCTGCTGGCATACTGAAGACGTGAGTGAATCCGCCGCAGCGACCGAGACTCTCGCGGCAATCCTCGATCTGCATCTGCTGCGTCCGGATCTGACCGACACCGATATAGCCGAAGGCTGCCGGATTGCCGCCGAGGCCCGCCTGCGGGGACTGCTTGTTCGCCCGTGTGATGTGGACCAGGTGGTCCGCTGGCTTTCCGGCAGTTCCGTTGTCCTCGCGGCGGCCGTCGGGCACCCGGACGGAGTATCGACAACTGCCGCCAAGCTCTATGAGGGGCGCGATCTGCTGCGAAGGGGCGCGCGGGAGCTCGAATGGACCGTGAACCCCGCACGGATGTTGTCGCGCCAGTTTCAGGACGTGGAGACCGAACTGGCGCAAATCGCGCGATCGTGTGAAGAGGCGGGGGCGGCCCTCACGGTCGTACTTCTCAACGAGCTGTTTCAGGACGATCTCAGGATCATAGGCGTCAAGATCGCGAAACGTGTGGGCGCGGCACGCATCAGCATCAGGCCTTCGGCAGCTGATCTGCAGGTCATGCGTCCGCTGCTCAGAGATCGTGTGCAGCTCAAGGCGGGCCGCGGCGTCGACACACTCGAAGAAGCTCTCGAGGCGAAGGCGGGCGGCTGTGTGTCCATCGGCAGTGCGGCGGCCGTATCCGTTCTCGAAGCCTGGCGTGTGCACATGCAGGCACAACAGCCTGCGTCTGAGCATGTGTCCTGACGCGCTCGTGATATTCTGAAGTCCCCGTAACACATGGTGGCAAGGAAGGCCCTGCCTCGCATCTGCATCGCGCTCGGTTTCGGCAGCGTTAACGAACTGCTCGCGCACGCGCGGCAGGAAGCCGAGAGAGGCGAGCGCTTCTTCGAGTTCCGCCTTGACTACCTTC
>DASSSG010000122.1:0-4327 GCA_035708545.1 Bryobacteraceae bacterium
CGGGACGTGCCGCCGGACTTTCTGCCGGAGCTCCACCCAGTTGAGGCCGGCCAGACGGACCGCGCAAAATACGACGTCGAACTTCAGCCGGTGACTCAGGTCGAGGCCGTCCTCCGCCGTGCTCACCGGAACCGAGCGGTGTCCGCGCTCGGCCAGCAGAGCCATCAGCCGCCGCTGTACTGTTACTTCCGGCTCCACAATCAGCGCCGTAATCTGCCGCGAAGGACGCGGGCGGCCCTCTTCCGGCTCTTCTGCCTGCTGTTTCTGCTCCTGGAGCGGGATCTCGATCTCGAGTCGCGTCAGCGGAGGCGCGTCATGGATACGCAGCTCGCCGCCGTGTGTCTGCAGGATCGCCCTGCAGACCTGCAGGCCCAGGCCGCCGGACGACGCGCCGTTCGCTTTGAAGCGCGTGGCGGGTGATTCGCCGGGACTCGAATAGTCGATCGTTAACAGCGCATTATCGCCGGCTGCGGTCGCCAGCACCCGCAGCTTTTTTTCGGCCGAACGCTCGAGCACGGATTCCGCGGCGACGAGCAGGTTCAGCAGCACCTGCTCAATCTGTGCGGGCACCCCGATAACCATCAGCGGCGAGGCCGCAAACTGCGTCTGCCAGTCGAATCCGCGCGTCTCCCACTCGCGGCGGCGAAACTCGACGATCGTGGCCAGCACGGCGTTCACATCGACGGGCTGTGACTCGGTGGACTCGGGGTTCGCAAAAGAAACGAGACGGCTGAGAATGGCGCCGGCGCGTTCCGCTTCATACGAAATCGAGGTAAGGTCCTCTCCGCTGGCGGGAAATCGCTCCGCGAAATCGTCGGCGAGCGTCCGGATCGTGTTCAGTGGAACGCGCAACTCGGCAGCCACCCCCGAGATCAGTTGACCGGTGGCTGCCATTCTCTCGCTGCGCAGCAGCTGCTCACGCATGTGCTTCTGCTCCTCGAGCTTCAGCGAAATCGCAACCTGATTTGCCACATGCTGCACTGCCGCCTGCTCATCCCGCGAGATCTTCCGGTGCTGATCGAAGGTGAGGCTGAGAACGCCGAGAACCTCCTGATGCGTGATCATTGGAACGAACAGAGCGGTGGCCGGCAGCTCCGTTTTTTCCTGCTCGAACAGCGGGCTCCTGGGCGCATCCGGCACCGAGAGCAATGCGCGGTTGCGGAAACAGAGCGCGACACCGGAAGAGAGGCCGCCGATCGCGGCGTTGACGGATATCTGCGCTCGGTCGCCCCCGTTCGCCGCGACCGGATCGAGCGTATTCGCCGATCTGTTGAACAGGTACAGCCGGACTTCGGCGCCCTGGAAAACCCGCGGGATGCCGCTCGCCAGCGTACGGGCGATCTCCGCCGGTGTCGAAGCCGACACCACATCTTCCGCAAGCCCCGTCAGGGCACGCAGCCATTGCCGTTGTCGGCTGAGATGCCGCTCTCTCCACCACCACACCGCGAGAGCTGTCACCAGAGCGATAATCGACAACAGCAGCGCGCCTGGCGAGATGATCCAGGCTGTCTCAACCACCGACACCGCCTGCGGTGTGCCCACGACGATCTGCCAGGCGCGGTTGTACGGCGGAACCGGGCAGTATTGAGAGCTCAACCCGACCACTCGCACCCGGTCGCCTGCGCGATACCTCGCGAACTCCGCAGTTCCCGTGTAGGAGGCGCGCGGCAGGAATACGTTCACCGTCGCTTCATGCGGGTTTCCGATCGTGAGGATTTCGCCGCCGGCGTTCTCACCACGGCCAATGACCGGCGCTTCGACCGCGACCAGCGTGCCGAGCCGGGCCGGCGATGCCAACTCCGATACTCGCGCGGGAATCGGGGCCGGTGCCGCTTCGTGCCCGAGCTTCCGCACTTCCTGAACAATAATGACCGCCAGCCCACCGCGGTTGCCGATCGTCCCCTCGATCTCGACTCGGTCTCCCGCCCGCAGATCGTCGAGCAGACCCGCGTTGGATTCGAGCGTTACGCCGCGCCCACGTTCGTCATGCACAGCCGCATGCACCCATGCGGGCAGGCGAGTCGGGCCGAGCGCCACCACCCCCGAGATGATGACCGCACGGTCCACGTGGCGCGGCGCGTAATCCCCTGGCCGGCGCTCTGCAATCTCCTCGAATGTCAGTCGCTCTGCGGCACGGCTCGGCGTGGTCGCCCACGCGATCAGTACGGCGAAAACGCCCCGAATCAGGCGGGAACCGGCAGCTCGCGCAGCCATCGCTCGACTTCCCCGTCTTCGAAGTTCGCCACGACGAGATCGACTCCAGTCATTTCCCGGAAGGTCGTCGTCACCCCGATGACGCGCATGCCGGCTGCCCGCGCGGCGGCGACGCCGATTGCGGAATCCTCGAACACCACGCAGTCCGCGGGCGCCGTACTCAGCAGTTCGGCGGCGCGCAGGAAAATGTCGGGAAAGGGCTTCGGTCTCGCCACGTCATGGCCGTTGATAACAGCGCGAAAGAGGTGGCGGATGCCGGCCGCCTCGAGCAGCACGTCGACGTTCGCGGGCTCCGCATTCGAGGCGACAGCAAGCGGCAGATGGGCGTGACGCCGGATGAAATCAGCCGCGCCCGGCACGAGATGATCGGCTAATCGCGGCGCCATCAGGCTGCGATACAGCCTCTCTTTCTCGTATCCGTGGTGGAGGACGGCCTCATCCGTGAGCTCCGTGGCGGCGAAAAAGTCGCGGACGATCTCGTCATTGTGTCGTCCCAGCATGCGGGACTCGATATCCTCGATCGTGATCCCATGCCGGCCGAGGTACCGGCGCCACGACTCGGTGTGGACGGCCGTGGAATCGACAATAACGCCGTCCATATCGAAGATCAGCGCCAGGCTGTTTCGCATTTATAAACCATCTTACATGCGCAGGGCCGGGACACGGGTGCTCGATATAATCGGAACTCGCTGACCGCTGTCCGCGTAAGTCTCAAGAAGGAGATCTTCGTGCGTTCACTGATTCTCGCGTTCCTTCTTTCCGCGGCTACGCTGGCCGCCGCCGACATCACAGGAAAATGGCGGGGTTCGTTCGAGAGTACGAACGACAATGGCGAAACCCGCAAGGGTACTGCCTATCTGGATTTGAAACAGGACGGGTCCACTGTAACTGGTGTCGCCGGTCCAAACGAGAACGAGCCGCACCAGCTCAGGAACGGCAAGTTTGAAAATGACAAACTGACGTTCACGATCCTGACCGGCGACACGGAGATGCGTGTCGAGCTCACGCTCGCCGGCAACGAACTGACGGGTCAGGCGACGCGCGAAGGCGCGAGTGGCAGCCGGACGGCAAAAATCGCCGTTAAACGAGAACAGTAAACGCCGCTTCTGTTCGTTCGACAGGCCGGTACAGCGTGTCACGCTCCAGCGGGACGCGGCCGGCTTCGCGAATCAGCCGCAACAGCTCGCCTCGCCGCAGCGACTGGCTGGTTGTTGCGCCTGCGTCGTGATAGATGCGTTCCTCGACCACGGTGCCGTCGATGTCGTCCGCCCCGAAGCGTTGCGCAATCTGCGCGGTGCGCGGCGTCATCATGATCCAGTACGCCTTCACATGCGCGATGTTGTCGAGCAGCAGGCGAGCTATGGCGATATTCTTCAAATCGGCGAAACCCGTTGTGCTCGCGATGTGCGCCAGCGGCGTGTTGTCGGGGTGGAAGGCCAGCGGAATGAAAGTTACAAATCCGCCGGTTTCGTCCTGAAGCTCGCGCAGCCGCATCAGGTGATCGACCCGGTCCTCTTCGGTTTCGATGTGGCCGTACAGCATCGTGCAGTTGCTCTTCAGACCGGCCTCGTGCGCCGCGCGTGCGACCTCCAGCCACTCGTTGCCGTCGATCTTGTGATCACAGATGATCCGCCGAACGCGGTCGGAGAAGATTTCGGCGCCGCCGCCGGGAAGGGAATCGACGCCCGCCCTGATCAGGCGGTCGATGGTCTCGCGAATCGAGATCTTCGTGCGTCGCGCAAGGTACGCGATTTCCACCATCGTGAACGCCTTCAGGTGCACTTCCGGGAACCGCTGCTTCAGTCCGGCGAGCATTTCGCAGTACCAGTCCAGCGTCAGTTCCGGATGCAGACCTCCAACGATGTGGAACTCCGTTACCGCTTCTGACCAGCCGTTCCCTGCCTTCGCCCAGACCTCCTCGAGCGACAAGGTGTACGCCTTCGGGTCTCGCACTCGCTTGCCGAAGGCACACAGACGGCAGCTCGCGACGCATTCGTCAGTCGGATTGATGTGCCGGTTGACGTTGAAGTAAGTCGTATCCCCGTGCAGCCTCTCGCGGACGAGATTGGCCATGTAGCCGATCACGAGCAGATCGGAGCTGCGGTACAGCGCG
>DASSSG010000123.1:0-3328 GCA_035708545.1 Bryobacteraceae bacterium
GCTGTTGCGCGTTAACCTTCACGGTTACCGACAATCGGCGGCGGCGCGCTAACGTCCAATCGCCATGGCAAGTCCCAGGATCGCAGCAGCACCACGAGAGGCACAACCTCAGCGTGAGGAACCGGCCCGCGAGGAAATCGAGCGCCTGGCCTATTGCTATTGGGAGCGGCGCGGCTGTCCAGACGATGGAGGAGAAGAGGACTGGCTGCGGGCCGAAGACGATCTGCGCAACGGGCGCTTTCGGACCGACGGGACGAGCTAACGGCGGACCAGGGAATCCAGCCGGCCACCGGCGCCCAGAATGAAGCCTGCCGAGGCGTCCTCGCCGCGCATGCGGTAAGCCGGATCGTGGAAGACGTACAGGTTGTAGGCCGCTTCGCCGGGCGCAATTCGCCGCTCGGTACTTAACGAGAACTGGTCGCCTCCCCAGCGCCACTCGAGCGTGCTGCCGCGAATTTCACCCGTTTTCTGAAGCCCGAGGTCGGGCCGCGGTTCGAGGGAAAAGATGAAACGGCCTCGGCCGGGGATGTAAATCCAAACGGGGGAACCGATCATGACACCAGCCCATGCGCCGGCCGGCTTGCGATTAATCGACAGGCGCGGAGCACTGATGTCGAGAGCCCCTTCGGCGACGGAGAAGTCGCGCGCCGGACCCGAGGCCGTGAGGGTTCGGCTCTGGACGATCTGCACCGTTATGTAGTCGACGATTTTCTGCCCGGTGGCAGGATTGACGAAGAGATCGAGAGCGATGGTGTCTCCCGGCCTCAGAACCTGGGTCGCCGGAGCCTGCGGCAGCGCGAGCATTCTCCAGCCTTTCACGTTGCTGAAGATCTGCTCCATCTTCTCCGGGGTGATGGTCAGCGGTCCGAAGGTGACGCGAACACGTCCGTCCGGCTGCGGCTCCATGGTGAAGTCGTAGCCGAAGTACGTTTTCTCGGCGAAGTCGCAGAGGTGACGTTTGATGACGTTCTTGTCCGTCAGCGTGCCGCCACCAACACGGGATAACCCGGGAGTCGGCGGCTCAAGGACCGTCTTATAAGACAACTGGGCGCCGTTCACAGTCGCGGTTCCGCTCATCAGATCGGCGGCGGCGGCGTTTGCCGCCAATAAGGCGAGAATCAGGCTAATTCGCGTCATAAGCACTCCGAATAATCCTTGGTTTCAGTTCCCTGACAGGTTCAAACTGCGCCAGAGTAGTCACAGGTGGCGCGCTCCGGTCCTGAACCAGCAGCGCGGCCAGCAACACGAATGCAACCACAACGGCAAGTCCCACCGGAGCTGGAACGCGGATAGTTCCGGTGGCGAGCCACCGCAGCGAACGCTTCAGGAGCGATTCGCGGCGTGCCGAGAGCACCCGGCGTTCGAGCGCGGGCGGCGCGGCGGGCGCCTTCCATTTCCTCAGGAGAGCGTGCAGGTCGTCGTCGTCTAAAGGTTGCATGTCATGTTCCTCAGCGGCGCAAGCATCTTGCGCAGGTTCTCTCGGGCGCGATGCAGCCTCCCCTTCACAGTTGTCAGCTCCGCATCGACAGTGAGCGCGATTTCTTCTAGGCTCATGTCGTCGTACTCGGCGAGAATCAGCGCTTCCCGCTGCAAGGGAGGCAGAGACTGCACGGCGCGGCCGACCAGCTCGGCGATTTCGGCACGGACCGGATCGACCGGCTCGGCAATGAAGGCATCGTCGTCGAGTTCGTCCCAGCGCCGCTCGGCTCGCCAGCGTTTCCGAATCAGGTTGCGCGCGACGGCGAGCAGGAACGTGCGCAGCGGCGCGCGCGTGACGTCATACCTCTCGGGATGACGCAACAGCGCGAGAAAGCAGTCCTGCGCGACATCTTCGGCAACTTCGGCGGAGCCGGTCATCCGCCAGGCGAATCGATACACAGCATCTTTGTGGTCGCTGAGGATCGTTCTGAACTCGGCGTCCGTCACGCTTCTGTCTATAGTTACCCGTTCGGGTGGAAAAGATACGGGCGTTCAGGAGAGCGCCGAATAGTTTCATTACCTCAGTTCCAGCTGATTTCGGACCGGCTGGTACCTGGTTGAGACAGTTCCAGGGCAGTTTCCCGAGTGCTCCGTGTGCGCTGCCTCCGGATAATCGCGTCATGGAGTTGATCGATGCACGGTACTAAAAACCCTGCGAAGCCCAGGCGAGATCGGCGGCGGAAAGGTTTCAGTTTACTTACGACCACGGTATGCCTTGTGGTGCTCGTCGGCATGGTCGGGCTGGGGCTCGATCTTGGCCGCATGTACATAGCGAAGAACGAGTTGCAGGCCTTCGCCGACGCGGCGGCTCTGGCGGCTGCGTTCGAGCTGGATGGAACGGCGCAGGGGATAATTCGCGCGAATCATGTTGCGACTGCCGGACCCGCCGGGACCCCGAACAGGTGGCACTATGCTACGCAAAACGTGGGCAATGTGCAGGTCGACTTCTCGACGATCAGCACCGGGAACTGGGTTCCGGCCTCGAGCGTCGGTGTCGCGGCGGATTACCGGTTCGTCCGTGTCGTGGCTGCCGGCAACCTGCCGCTGACCTTCATGCGGGCGCTGGACCTCGGCAGCCAGCGCACCGTGCGCGCGGTGGCGTTTGCGGGTCAGGGGAAGACAGAGAGCTGCGGGGCAGGGTGCGCGCCATTTTCTCCCGATGCTCCGAATGTAGCCAACAATCTGACCTGGGGCTTCACGCCGGGGCAGCTTTACGCATTGAAGTGGGCACCCCCGGGCCAGCGCAGGGAGGGGACGCTCGGCATGTGCCAGGGCGACGAGCTCGCCGGAACGCCGAAGCCGCACGGCAGCGATCGCGGGTACATCGACCTCGGACAGGGAACGGGCGACTCGGGCCTGCACGAAGCGATCGTGAATCAGGCATTTGCCCCTGAGGTTCTGCGCGTGGGCGATGTAATCGACGTCGTACCCGGCAACAAGGACGTGGCGCCTGCCCTCAACATTCGGTTCGCGCAGGACACGGATCAGATGTCGGCCACGTGGACTGCGTATAACGCTCGCGGCGCCGGGAATGGACGGCGGCTGCTGGAAGTTCCGATAAATGATCCCGCGACGAATCAGGTGATCGGGTTCGCGACGTTCTTCATGCAGACGAGCCCGCGCCCGGTGTGCGGCGATGGCAATGATGCGTGCTGCGCGGAGTTTGTCGCGCCGCGGGCGGTGATCAGCAGTGCACGGGCCCCGGCGGGAACGGAACTCGGGGCGCTCTATCGTGTTCGTCTTTTTGGAGGTGGCTTATGAGCTCCTGCCGCAGCGCACGGGAACGCGGCAACGCGGTCATTGATTTCGCGCTGAGCATTTCGGTTCTCTCAGCGCTGTTTGGGGGTGT
>DASSSG010000124.1:0-3502 GCA_035708545.1 Bryobacteraceae bacterium
TAGTCCTCGCGAAGCTCGAGGGAGAACAGAATGTTTTCCGCCACCGTGAGCGAATCGAATAACGCCCCGCTCTGGAACACCATGGTGACGCGTTTGCGAATCTGCCGCAGTTCCGCTTCGGTCATGTCCGTGATGTCCTGATAGGCGACGATCATCCGCCCCTTGTCCGGCTTGAGGAACCCCATGATGTGGCCCAGGGATACGGACTTTCCGACGCCGCTGCGGCCGATAACGGCGACCGTCTCCCCGGCATCGACCCAAAAGCTGCAGTCGGCTAAAACGGGGGTATCGAACGTCTTGTACACATGGCGAAATTCGATGTAGTGCGGAAACTCCGGCTGCGGGTGGGTCATCACTTTCCTGCTGACCTCAGATAGCTATGCCAGTCGGCGAGAGTGTTGAGATTTTGCAGATGTCGCTCATCTTCAACCGGCACACGGGCCGTCCGGAACCGGCGGACGATCTGGCCGATTTTGTTCAGTCCCTCGGCCATCGCCTGTTCCCATCCATCCCGGCAGCGCTCGCTGTACAGCGCGCACAGCGGATGCTCCTGGCCTTCGGCTGTTATCGGCACCACACAATCGACGTCGGCGGCTCGCGCTCGGCCTATGAGCCGCAGAAAGAGGTCCTCGCAAACGCCGGGCATGTCACACGCGACGATGAGATTCCATTCGGCGCCATGACGCAGGGCGGCGAGCACTCCTCCCGCGGGTCCGCGCTCGGCGATGGCATCGGCCAGTACCGGAAGATGCAGATGCCGGTATCGTTCCGCGGGACCGATGAGCGCCACTCCTTCGCAGACGCTCGCAAGCCGCTCGGCGATACATTCCACGAGGGTCCGCCCGCCGCGATGGCGGAGCAGGGCCTTGTCCGTCCCCATCCGGCGGCTCCGTCCGCCCACGAGCACGAAGCCCGCCGGCCGCCGCATGCGAAAATCATAACACTTGCACCTGGAAGCGCTTGCAGGCCGGCCTGCCCCGGTCTGAGCTGGTCTGTCGCCGGCAACGCACCCCCGCACGCGAATGCCGCCGCCCGCAAAAACGTGGCTTGGATAACGAGGTGATTGCGAGTATAATAAGCAAAAACAAGTACATGCGGGAATGTTTGAAGCTCGGGTGGCTGATGATCGCGGGTGCGGCGGTTGCGCTCGCGGGCAACGCTGTCCGCCCTCCCACACGTACCGCAAGCGTTGTCCGCGCCGACTCGAAGACCGGAAAGCTGGTCCGCACCGTCGTGGTCCAGCAGCGAGTAGTCGTCCCCCGAGTCGTCGCTCCGGTTATTCCCGCGACGCCGCCTGCCAGAACGGCAGCCGGCTCATCTGCGCCCGCGGCCATCGCTGCCGTCATCGAAGAAACGGCCCGCAAGTACGACGTCGATCCACTTCTTGTGTACTCGCTCGTGCAGGTGGAGAGTGCGTACAATCCATATGCCGTTTCGCCGAAGGGAGCGCAGGGCCTGATGCAACTCATTCCAGGCACGGCGCGGCGGTTTGGGGTGACGAACGTCTGGGACGTGCGACAGAACATCGAAGGCGGCATACGCTACCTGCGATATCTCAACAGCTTGTTCCCGAATGATCTCCGGCTCACGCTCGCCGCCTACAACGCCGGCGAGGCCGCGGTCTGGAAGTATGGGAACAGCATCCCGCCGTATCGGGAGACCGAGCAGTACGTCTTCAGGGTCGGCCAGCGGTATGGCCGTGCGCGGCGCTTCGCCGATCGGAACGTGGATCAAAAGAACGTCGCCGCGACAACCGCTAAGCCGGCTGCCCCCCTTGCCGCCATTGAGAGCTACGCACCGATCGAGCATTACGTGGACAGCGAAGGCCGCCTGCACATCAGGACCCGGCACTCGGAAACTCCATGAGCTGCACAGCGCTGTCCCGTCTTGCGCTGGGAACGCTCCTGTGCACGGCCGCTCTCGCTCAAACCGAGCTCGCGCCTGGCCTGCGCGTCTGGTCAACAGCCGAGAGCACACGCGTGGTCGTTGAAACTACGGGCGATTTCTCTTTTGTGGCCGATCGCGCATACGCTCCCGAGCGAGTGTTCTTCGACCTGCACGGCGCGCGCGTGCGCGCATTTCGTCGTGGCGAGCCAGCGTATGTTGTTCGCGACGTCCTCATCAGCAGGATCCGCATCGGAGAGTGGCAGCCGGGCATCTCACGAATCGTTTTCGATCTCGCCTCGCCGGCGGACTACACGGCCTCCCGCCTGAGCAATCCGGACCGGCTCATTATCGAGTTCAGGCCGGAGGGCGCGAGCACGACACCGCCGGCAACGGCATTGCCGCACGACGGAGCCGGCGCGCGACGGGCACGGCTCGAGTCAGGTCTGCCGCGCACCGCGGCGCGCCCGCTGCCCCGGCCGGTGTTGTACCCGCTGCCTGATACGACCGCCGGACCTGTGCACGTTGCAGCCTTGCCGGACCCGACGCGCGCGCGACGTCGCGGCGAAATGGCCGTCGCGAAGGCACGGCCGGCGCGGATCGGTCCCGGCGATACTTCACTGACCCGCGTGCTGGGTCTCAAACTCGGCCGTATTGTGATCGACGCCGGTCATGGCGGTCACGATACCGGGACGGCGGGTCCGAGCGGATATCCAGAAAAAGATCTCGCGCTCGACCTCGCCCTGCGGCTGGGTACGCTGATCGAATCGCGCATGGGCAGCGAGGTCGTCCACACACGTGATGACGACGTCTTCATTCCGCTCGAGCAGCGCACGCGCATTGCAAACGACTCACGGGCGGACTTGTTCATTTCGATTCACGCAAACTCCTCGCCTGCAACGAGTGCTTCGGGTGTAGAGACATTTTATCTGAACTTCACGCAGAACAAGTACGCGCTGCAGGTAGCTGCGCGTGAAAACGCGGCTTCCGAACACACCATAAACGATCTCCCGAGTCTGGTTCAGCTCATAGCCAGGAACGACAAAGTAGAGGAGTCGCGGCAGTTCGCGGAGCGCGTGCAGGCGGCGACCTGGAGCTTCGCGGTGCGGGGCAACTCGAGGGCGCAGGATCGCGGCGTCAAGAAAGCGCCCTTCGTCGTGCTGGTCGGCGCGCGGATGCCGTCGATCCTGTGCGAGGTTGGCTTCTTATCGAATCCCCGCGACGAGGGCCTGCTCAAACGCGCGGAACACCGCCAGAGGCTTGCCGAGGCGCTGTACAAAGGCGTATCCGGCTACGCCGCGACATTGAGCCATTTCCAAATCGCTGTTCGGAAAACCGATCCGCAGCCCTGAGAGACCGACTCGGCAGGCGGTTATTGCACCAGGCCCTGCAGCACCTGCGCCGCATAATCCGGCGAGGTGTCCGCGCGCGGGTCGAGGAACACCACGCGATTGCGGCCGCTGTGTTTGGCCTTGTACAGCGCCTCGTCAGCGACCCGCACCAGCCAGTCGGGATTATAGTTGCCGGCGCGCACGACTGACGTGCAGCCGAAGCTCGCAGATAAACTGATCGCCGCTCCCGGCACCGGCAGCGGGGTGCTGGCGATCGCTTCGCGCAT
>DASSSG010000125.1:0-3987 GCA_035708545.1 Bryobacteraceae bacterium
GCGCGCTGCAGAACTCGTTATCGACCGATGACGTACTCGCCGCGGTCGTGGACGCCGCGCTGGCATTCACCGGCTTCGAGCGTGGCTTTCTGCTGCTCGAGAAAAGCGAAGGTCTGGGGATCTCGGTGGCGCGCGACCGGAACGGCCGGCCGGTGCCAAAATCTGACCTGAAGGTCTCGTTGACCGCACTGCAGCGCGCGGGCCACGTCGACGAGCGCCCTGAGTTTGGCGAGATTGCCGGTCGCGCCGCTGGCCACCGGTGGGGTGGAAAACTGGTTCAGAAGCCGGTGAATTTCGTCTTCTTCGAGCGTGAAGATCAGGTTGTAGGAATCCGGGAAGCCGAACTCGATACGGTCGGAGTTGTACAGCTTCTGCCGCTGGACGCGAACGTTGTTGACGAACACGCCGTGGCTGCTTTTCAGATCCTCGACGTAATAATCACCGTCCTCGTAGAGGATGCGCGCGTGATTGCGGGAGGCACGATTATCACGAATGACGAGATGGTTATCGGCCTGTCTGCCGATGTTGAAGGGCACGGGCTCGACCGGAACCCGAACGCGGTTGCCCGATGGATTGACCACAATCAGCGTCGCGGTCCTGGCGACCGCTACGCCTGTTTGTCCAGTCATCAGGAACCTCGCTGCCCTCGATACCGATGTTCCGGATGCCGCGTCGGCGCAGCCGTGGCGGCCGCCTCCATCTCCTGAGCGCGAAGGACCTGGCAATGCGAACAGTAGCCGCCGACCTCGGTGCGCGCCAGTACGACCTGAAACCCGAAGTGCGCCTCGACCTGCTTCCGCAGCTTCTGCAGCGGCTCGCCGAAGAACTCTTCGACCTTGCCGCAGCGAAGGCAGATCACGTGCGCATGCTCCTGTTTCATCCGGGTCTCGTAGTAGTGCTGGTCGCCTTCGACGTGCATGAGGTCGAGCTCGTCTACGAGACCGCCTTGTTTGAGCATCTTCAGGGTGCGGTAAACGGTCACTCTGTTGAGCTTTGGATCCTGCTCCTTGGCGAGGTGATAGAGCTTCTCGGCGTCCAGGTGCTGTCCGGACTTGTCGATCAACTCCAGCAGAATCTGCCGCTGCCGAGTGAGGCGGACGCCCCGCTGCTTCAGCGATGCTTTGATTCCCTCATTCGCCATGGACAGGAGGCCCGCAGTTCCAGGTTATCATGCGGCACTGTTTCAGGCGACTCAAATATCGGCCGCACCAGGCAGCACAAACGCCACGCAGCGGGCCTCCTGGCCGGCGCCGCGGTACCAGGCGGGCGAATCGACAATCCAGTGCTTTTGGACTCCGACGCGGGAGAGAAAAGCCTCGTCAACGGTGAGCACATGCTCCTGAATGCGTGGCTCCTCCTTCCAGGGGGTGTACAGCAACACCGAGCAGGTGGCGAGTTCCCGCAGGTGTTGGATGAAGGGCTCCCAGCGGCTCACGTGTTCGAGCGTGTGGCTGCAAATCACGAGATCCCAGGGCTCCTCGGGCCAATAGTTCATCACGTCGGCCACGATATACCGGCGGATGAAGCGCAGCTTTGCGCGTGCGTACCGCGCCATCCAGGGGTGTAGCTCCATGGCATCCACCAGCAGGCGGGGTCCCCGCATCGGGCTGGCGTACAGCTGACCGAGGAGGTTCGCACCAGCGCCCGAGGCGCTGCCGACGTCGAGAACGCGGACCGGCAGATCGTGCCGGCAGGCACGGAGCAGCTCGCGAATCACGGGCAGGAGGTCGATCATGAACTGCATCGACTGCGGAGCGAGCACCGTTTCAAGCCAGGTCAGATCCTGATCGGGCAGCCAGGCGGGAGCCTCGTACAGCGGCTCGGGGTCGCCGGGCCGGGGCGTGAGGTTCAGGCGTTTGAAGTTACGCAATAGAAAACCCTGCGGGCTCAAGCCCGCGCCGGGCTGACGACGGCCCGGCGGCCAGCGAGATCAGGCCCGGATGGCACATAGGTTCAATGAGTGCTTGCCGGAGCTGACTGTACCCGGGGGTCGGGTAGCGGCGTGTCGCGGGTGTGCGACGGTAGTACCGGATACGTGATCTTCGGCTGCTCACCGGTAAGCGTCCGCAGAAACGCTGCTATGTCCGTGGTTTCGGCCTCGCTCAGCGTCGCGCCAAGCTGTGCCGAACCCATGACGGCCACGGCTTGCCGCAAATCCCAGACCTTGCCCGAGTGGAAGTACGGCGCGGTGAGCTCGACATTGCGAAGCGACGGGGATTTGAAAACGTACTCATCAGAGGCAGTGCGCGTGACGGCGAACCGTCCCTTGTCGTTGCGCGGGAGTACATCCGCTCCGGGCTTCTCGACAACGCCGAAGGGAAAGTAGGCCGTGCCGCCGACGTTCACGCCGTTGTGGCAGTTGGCGCAGCCTTTCGTCATAAACAGGCGAAGCCCGTTCTGCTCGGGTTCCTTCAGCGCGCCGGGGTTGCCGTTCAGGTATTGATCGAAACGCGAATTGGGTGTGAGCAGCGTCGCCTCGAAAGCCTCGATGGCACGCGCCATGTTCTCGAACGTGACCGCATCCTTCTGACCCGCAAACGCTTTCTCAAAGCGTCGGACATATTCGGGAATGCTGCGCAGGGTCTTCACGGTGCGATCCGGCGTGCTGTTCATCTCGACCGCGGCCTGAACCGGGCCCATTGCCTGTTCGCTCAGGTCTTTCGCGCGTCCATCCCAGAACTGGGCGATATTGAACACGGCATTCAGGACGGTGGGGCCATTCCGCGGGCCCTTCTGCCAACCATGCCCAATGGAGGTTTCGAGCAGGTCCACGCCGCCGAGACTCAGGTTGTGGCAGGTGTTGCAACTGATCAGCCAGCTCGCCGACAGCCGCGGGTCGAAGTAGAGCATCTTGCCGAGCTCGATCTTCTCCGGAGTGAGTGGGTTCCGCTGCAGCGCCGGCGGCGCCTCGGGAATCGGCTTGAACGTGGTCTGCGCGCGCTTGAGCAGCGCGGGATCATCGGCTGCGAGAGCTGCCGCCGCGGCCGCGAGCAGTACGAATAAAGGTCGCATAGAAGGCCCGATCAACAGACAGCATAGGGAAACCGCGCGTGCTCCGCAAGCAGTGGCAAACGCCGGACATCCGAGCTGTAAACGTTTGTAAAACCAGGAACCCGGCAGAAACGTATCCATCTAAGAAAGTGAACGAAAAGAGAGGCAAAGACACCATGAAAGGACTGTTCAGAAAAGCCATTCCGGGCCTCGCGGCTGCGGTTCTGATCGCGCCTGTGGGGCTGAATGCCGCTGTTTCGAATACGAAATCGCTGTCCAGGCTCGAGAATGAGGTTCGCCATGAACTGGTGATGCTCCCCTGGTTCAGCATCTTCGACAATCTGAAGTTCCAGGTGCGCGACAACAACGAGGTCGTGCTTAGCGGTCAGGTGACTCGTCCGACCCTGAAGGCTGACGCGCAGCGCGTCGTCGAGCGGATCGAAGGCGTGGAACGCGTCGTGAACAACGTCGAGGTTCTGCCGCTGTCGCCGTTTGACGATCGCATCCGCATGGCGGTCGCCCGTTCGATCTTCGGCTACGGTCCGATGTACCGCTACGCGCTGGGCGCCAATCCCCCGATTCACATCATCGTGAAGAACGGACACGTGACGCTGGAAGGCATCGTGGCGAACGAGATGGACAAGAACATTGCCAATCTGCGCGCCAACAGCGTGTCAGGCGTCTTCTCGGTGACCAACAATCTGGCGGTCGAGAACGCCCGCGGCTGAGTCCGCACAATCAGGTTCCCCCGCAGCGGCATCCCTCCAGTGGGTGCCGCTTTTCTTTTCTATTCCAGAACGAACTCAAACCACGGCGTGAACTTCTGTCCGTCGGCCTGAAGGTGAACGCGGTAGCCGCCCTCCACTCGCTCGACGAAGCGCGTGTCGAGCTCACTCGAGCGTTCGCCGGCGCCGTCGAGCGTATAGACCATCAGCCGCGACGCGGGCGACCGCAGCGTAAGGAATACCTCGACGCGTTCCATCCATGTGGGACCCA
>DASSSG010000126.1:0-8121 GCA_035708545.1 Bryobacteraceae bacterium
GGGCGGTCTGCCAGATCAGGTTCTCAGCCGTCGTGGGGATGGCCGCGGCATCTCTGCCGAACACACGGATGCACAACTCGGCCGCGGGGCGGAAGCGGCACTCCAGATAGAGCCCGATCGCCATGCCGAGCGCGTCAAACCCTGGACCGAGATTCGCGCTGGAGGCGGGAACGCGGACAGTCGTCACGTCAGGCGTTCTGTGCTGCGAAGCCACCGAGCGTCACCGGGCGGCCTTCACGGCACGACTGGTACACGGATGTGACAATCTCGAGTGCCTTGTATCCCTCCTCGCCATCGACGAGCGGCCTGCGTCCCGTGCGAATCGCGTCGGCGAAATCCTCGAACTGCCTTTCGAACGGAGTGAGCGGGATCGCCATCGGATCTGACGCGCCGGACTCGACCTCCTTCGCGAGCGGTGGCGGATCGCCACGATCGTCCTCGACGTCCCACGTGATCAACTTGTCGCCCGCGAGGATCGCCGTGCCCCGGGTGCCGTGAATCTCAATGCGCTCGGAGTATCCTGGCCAGAAGGCGGTCGAAGCCTGGATGACGCCGGTAGCGCCGTTCTTATATCGCAGCAGTGCGTTCACCACGTCTTCGGACTCGATCTTGTGCATTGCGCCGAGCTGCCAGTACCCGAAGACCTCGCGGACGCCGCCGATCAGCCACTGCAGCACATCCACCTGGTGCACTGCCTGATTGATCAGCGCGCCGCCGCCTTCGGTGGCCCAGCTCCCCTTGATGGGGCGGCTGTAGTATTCGGCCGTGCGGTGCCATTTCACGTACGCATCCGCCTGTAGAATCTTCCCGAGCCGGCCGTCGCGTATTGCTTTGATGAGGAACTGACTCGAATCGTCAAAACGATGCTGGCTGACGACGCCGAGCTGGATACCCGCGCGCCGCGCCGTGTCGATCATGCGCCGGGCGGTATCGAGACTGGTCGAGATCGGCTTCTGCACCTGCACGTGCTTCTTCGTTTGTGCGCAGATTTCAATCGGCTGCAGCCGAAAGTCGGGAAAGGTGCAGACGTCGACATAGTCGACGCTGGGGTGGCGGCACACCTCCTCGTACGTTTTAACGAATTCGGCGCCGTTCGCGTCGGCGAACTTGCGACCGCTCGGCTCGTGAATGTCCGTGCACGCCGTGACCTCGAAACCGATGTTCCTGTAGGCCTGCGCGTGCTTCCAGCTGATCGCGCCGGTGCCGATGAGCCCAACTCGCAAGTGAGTACCTCCGGAATGTTCAGGCTATCAGACGGCGAGTCCGTGATCGTTTCCGCAGATGCTCACATCGATGCCCATGCCGCGGAAGGCTGCGGCCTTCGCCGCCAGCGCGCGATTCGCGGCGGCGGCGTCCGGTGCATAGGCGACCTGGATATGGTTCGATTTATGCCGAGCCATCATCTGGTCGCGAGTGACACCGTATGTCACGGCGTGCATGATCGGCCACTGCGGTGTCGTGATCTGCCAGCGGCGGTCGGTCTCCTCGGGCGGCAGCTCGATGACCTTCGCACGGCCGATGTCCGCTTTCAGGCGATTGTCTTCAATGAAGATGCGGCTCCACACGATCTCACCCGGCTTGCTGATGCCTTTGAGTGTGCCGCCGCCCGACGGAAAGTACATGGGCGGCTGGCGCTCGCTGACAGCGCCGCTGAATTCACCGATGAAGTGCTTCGGAGGTGCCGAACCCGAGATCTCCAGGACCCAGACGAACTGGCCCTTGTATTCCTCGCCGTAGCGCACATCGTGGAGCGTCGTCTCGGGATCGAACCCGAGCCGCCGCCACAGACGGTAGGTCACGAGCGCGTCGAGGCCCGCGCACTCGTCGACTTCATTGAAATGCGGCAGCGCTTCGCCTTCATAGAGGATTCGTCCGTTGTGTTCGGCGCGCACGGGGGGGCGGACCACATTGTTGAGCAGACCCTCGACCAGATCGGAAGCCGGCGCCATGTCCTTGAGGCCCTGCTGGTACTGAATACCGATCGTGTCGCAGCCGAATTCGTCAGCGATCCGAAGCGCGGCGATGTACATCTTGCACTGATCATGAATCTGGGCATCGGTGAGGTCGGTGGCGTGACTTGGGCCCGTGAGGAACTTCATGCCGCTGGCATTCAGCCACTGGCGAACCTGCTGCGCCTCCGCGTCGGGTACGCGACGCATGGCGGCGACCAGCGCCGACTGGCTCAGCCGCTCCTTGAACACCCCCGTCGGATGCAGCAGCTCATCGGGGATGATCGCGTTGTACATGCCCATGCAGCCTTCGTCGAAGATGCCCATAATGGCTTTGGCGTTGCGCAGCTCTTTTGCGAATTCGCCGCCGATGCGTTCGGCTTCGGCCGGCAGTTTGAACGCCGATAGCGGACGAACATGGCTGGTATCGTGGACAACCGGCTCGCCGGCGAGCCAGCGCCGCAGGCCGGTAAGGAAGAACTCATCCGTGAAGTCCTGGCTCCACAACGTGCTGTAGCGAACGCCGGCTTTGGTGAGCGATGCGTTCAGGTTCAGCATGCCAACCAGGCCGGGCCATTCGCCGCTCCAGTTCGCGACGGTCAGGATGGGGCCGCGGTGGAAGTAGAGGCCGTGGAGAAGATGGTGGCTGTACTGCCACACCGCTTCGACCACGACAAGCGGTGCTTCCGCGGGAATCCTGCGGAACACTTCCATGCCGTATTTCTGGCTGTCGATAAAACCGTGTTGTTTGGCGGGGTCGTAGCCGTGGCTCCGCTTGAGCTCGAAGCCCTCGGCGCGGATGGCCGAGCTTACCGCGTCCTCGACGCGCTCCTGCGCCGGCCAGCACTTCCGGTTCGCAGACAGACGCAGGTCGCCATTGGCGGCGACGTACACAGGTTGTGCCATTCGCATTCATTCTGACACCGCGCGCTCACGCCTGATAATCTGGCCGATTATGTGGATCCGACGTGGCGCCGCGAAACTGGTGATGATTGTGCCTTCGCTGCTGTTCGCGCAGGCGCGCGAAGAGCGGATTGCGGCCGCCGCACAGGCGCTGCAGGACTCGCTGATCAGGCAGCGCCGCGACTTCCACATGCACCCCGAGCTCTCTAACCGCGAAGAGCGGACGTCGAAGGTAATCGCCGAACGCCTGAAGGCACTCGGACTCGAAGATATTCGGACCGGCGTCAGCAATCACGGGATTGTCGCCATGTTGAAGGGCGGCAGACCGGGCCCCGCGGTCGCGATTCGCGCGGACATGGACGCGCTGCCGATCGAAGAGACACTCGACGTGCCGTATAAGTCCCGCAACAAGGGCGTGAAGCACGCCTGCGGACACGACGTGCACATGACGGTCGCGCTCGGCACCGCCGAGATTCTCTCGCGCATGCGAAGCGAGCTGGCGGGATCGGTCAGGTTCATCTTCCAGCCGGCCGAGGAGGGAGCGCCGGAAGGAGAAGACTCGGGAGCGGCGCGCATGATCCGCGAGGGCGCTCTCGAGAACCCGCGGCCGAGCGTCATATTCGCGCTGCACACGAATCCTTCGGTGCCCGCGGGCAAGGTCGCATATGCGCCCGCCGCGATGCTCGCGTCGTCGGACCGGCTGTACATCACGATCGTGGGCAGGAAGGTCCATGCGGCGTGGCCGCATCAGGGCATCGACCCGATCGTTGTCGCCGCCGAGTGCATCACGGCGCTGCAGACGATACGGAGTCGCCGGATCGATCCGGTCGAGCCGCTGGTGATCACGATCGGCAGCATTCACGGCGGCAATCGCGAGAACATTATCGCCGACGAAGTCAGGCTCGAAGGCACCATGCGCACGCACAACGAGCAGGTCCGGGAGCGTGCAATGTCGCTCGTGCGAGAAGTCGTTTCGGGCGTCGCTGCATCGCACGGGGCGAAGGCGGACGTGAGATGGGGGACGCGATCGAATCCGCCGACAGTGAACGATACGGCGCTCCTCGAAACGATGCTGCCGGCAATGCGAAAGAGCATCGGAGCTGAGAATGTCATTCAGGTACCGCCCGTCATGGGCGCCGAAGATTACGCGTACTTCCTGAAACAGGTCCCCGGATTCATGTTCTGGCTGGGCGTGGGCAATGCGGCGAAAGGCATTGCCGGAATGCTGCACACGCCCGAGTACGATGCCGATGAGTCCAGCCTGGCGGTGGGTGTCCGCGTTATGACGAATCTGGTGCTCGGGTATCTGGAACGGAACCCGAAGTAGCGAGCGATTCACGCGTCCTCTCTCACCCCATATACTGAGCGTGAAGCTCAATGAATGCACAACCGGATTTGACGCGGCGGAAGTTGCTGGCAACGCTGACCGCGGCTCCGCTGGTCTGCGCGGACGACGGGTGGATCGAGCTGTTTGACGGTCGCAGTCTCGTTGGCTGGCGGGCCAGCGAGAACAAGGAATCGTGGACAGTAAAGGAGGGTCAACTCTCGTGCGAGGGTCCCCGTTCCCACCTGTTCTACGATGGCCCGGTCCACGGAGCGGATTTTCGGAATTTCGAGCTGCAGGTCGAGGCCCGGGCGCCTCACGCGGCCAATTCCGGCATCTACTTCCATACCCGCTATCAGCAATCGAACTTTCCCATAAAAGGTTTCGAGGTCCAGATCTGCAACAGCCTGACCGGCCGGGAACGTTACCAGCCACGCGTCATGACCGGTTCGCTCTACGGGCTGCGCAATACCTATAAGCCGTTCGCCGTCGACGACCAGTGGTTCAAGCTCCATGTGGGAGTGCGTGGGAAGAACATCCAGATTCGACTGAACGGAATGTTGCTCGTCGACTACACTGAGCCGGTCCCGCCCGTTATACCCGATGCCATGGAACGCGAACGCTTCCTGGACCACGGCACGTTCGCACTGCAATGCCACGACGAGGCCTCGCGCGTGCGTTTCCGCAGCGTTCGGGTCCGTCCCCTGCCGGATGATACGCCGACGCCGAGCGGGCCTGCGCCTCGGGCAGACGACGTGTTCCGCAGCGTGATCGAGGTTGGCCGGCACAACATCCCGATGGTGGACTTTCACGTCCATCTGAAAAGCGGTCTTACGCTCGAACAGGCGCTGGCCAAATCGCGCCGCGATGGCATCCAGTACGGAATCGCGGTCAACTGCGGGAAGGGATTCCCCGTCGAGAACGAAGCTGGCGCTCGCGCGTTCGTGGACAGCCTGAAAGGCGCTCCCGTCTTCATTGGAATGCAGGCCGAGGGGCGCGAATGGACCCGGATGTTCTCGCGGCGCACGGCATCGCTGTTCGATTATGTGTTCACGGATGCCATGACATGGACGGACAACCGCGGCAAGCGCATGCGTCTCTGGAAACCGGAAGAGGTGGGGGCCATCGCGGACCCGCAGGATTTCATGGACACGCTCGTGGATCGCACGGTCGGCATCCTGAACAGCGAACCGGTCGACATTTATGTCAACCCGACCTTTCTGCCCGCTGTGCTTGCCGGCGATTACGAATCTTTGTGGACCGAGGGTCGCCGGCAGAAGGTTATCGACGCCGCAGTGAAGAACGGGGTAGCAATCGAACTGAATGACCGATATCGGCTGCCGAGCGCCTCGTTCGTGAAGATGGCGAAAGCAGCGGGTGCAAAGTTCACTTTCGGTACCAACAATACCGGCGCCGGCGATCTCGCGCGTTGCGAGTACGGCTTGCAGATGGTGAAGGAATGCAGCCTGGTATGGCAGGACTTCTTCGTGCCCCTGAAGGCACCTAAGGCAATCGAACGCAGGGCCGGGGCGCTCAAGACGTGATCGCCACCGCAGGGACCGCGCGCAGCTTTCACGTCGAGCGCCCCACAATTCTGAGCGGTCCCCGGCGGATGGTCGGGATGATGGTCTTGCGCGGATGCAGTCTGCCGCGAAACCATTGGCCACTGCTGAAGTGGTCCCGCCCGGTATCCCACAACGTGAGATGCCACCGATCCGTTTCTGTGGAGTGGTCCGTTTGCGCGTGCGGGCGGGAAACCGATTCGTCTGCCGGCGGATGTCAGGAAGACCAGTGGTAACAAACCTGGCACAATAGTGCTGGTGGCGGCGGATTTTCGCGCTTGCGTGCGCCCGCCGAGCTTTCCGACCATGGCAAAACTGAAGTGCGTACCAGTAACGCCGGAACGCTGGCCCGATCTCGAAGCGCTGTTCGGCGAGCGCGGTGCCTGCGGCGGCTGCTGGTGCATGGCATGGCGGCTGCCGAGGCGCGAGTGGGAGGCCGGAAAGGGCGAGCCGAACAGGCGAGCCCTGCGCCGGATCGTCCGCAAAGGACCGCCCCCGGGGATCATTGCCTACTGTGGAAGAACACCTGTCGGATGGTGTGCTGTCGCGCCGCGGAAGGATTATGCGTTTCTCGAACGCTCGCGCGTCCTGCGCCCGCTGGACACCGTGCCGGTCTGGTCCGTTTCATGCCTGTTTGTCAGGCGGCCGTTTCGACGCCGGGGCGTGAGCGTCGCGCTGCTGCGCGCCGCAGTGAGATTTGTACGCGAGCAGGGCGGCACAGCCGTCGAGGGCTACCCGGTAGAGCCGAGGAGCGGGTCGATGCCGGATACGTTCGCCTGGACCGGACTTCTGAAGGGATTCCTCGAGGCGGGCTTCATCGAGATGCCGCGATGGTCGGAAAGCCGTCCCATCGTGCGCTACGTCATCGAAGGGTGAAAGCGGCCTCGCTGCCCGACAGGCGATCCTGCACCAGCCGGAGCGCGCGCGGAAACAGGATGTTGTTTTCAAGGTGGATGTGCAGGTGCAGATCGGTCTCGAGCTCCTTCAGGCCGGCGAGCATCGCGCGGTAGGTAACGCACGCATAGTCCGGGACGCTGTGGTCGCGCGTGATCTGGCGGATGCGCGCGAGAGCGTCTCCCGCGCTCTCGTGCTCGAATTCCATTACACGAATCGGCTTCGCGATATGCGGTATACCGGCGGCGATCATCGGGAACAGGATGACCTCCTCTTTTGCCATATGCGCCTCGAGCTCGGTTCGCAGAGCGCCGAATGTCTCGGGCAGGCCAGGCAATCCTTCGGCCAGATTCCTGCCCGTATAGACGCGGTGAACCTTCTCGACCCGGGCGGCGAGGGCCGGCAGTTCGCGACGGAGGTACTCGTGATGCGTGCCCACTATATGGTCGATCAGGTCTCGCAGGGGAGCGGTGGCCCAGTCACAGGTACCGGGGGCGCTCGCAGCCATGGCGGCGTCAAGCTCGCTGCGAACTGCGTCCGCGCTGAGGCCTTTCTCGCTGCAAACCTCGTCAAGCGGGCGTTTGCCGCCGCAGCAATAATCGATACCCAGACGCTCGAATACCCTCACCGCAGCGAGTGATTCCGCTGCGATCTCCGCCACGGTCGTGTTCGTGATAGCCATGCTGTTTCTCGTTTCTGAAGCCATGATGCGCTGAAATGCACGAGAGGGCAGTGACATGAGTCACGTCAGGCAATAAAAGAGGCAGGTGCCCTGATCCCACTCGGCTGCACGTATAATCACGAGGTCGTCAGGAGCAGTCTGTGAGTGCACCTAATGCCAGTCGGGCAACGCTCGTCGGCCACACGCTCGGCCGCTACAACATCGAGGAACAGATTGGAGCCGGAGGCATGGGCGTCGTCTACCGCGCTGTCGATATGACGCTGGGCCGCTCGGTCGCGATCAAGTACTTCCGGAACACTGCGCGAACGATGTCGAGCGGCGTTCGCGGTTTGAACGGGAGGCGCGCCTGCTGGCCGCGCTCAACCACCGCAACATTGCCGCCATTCATGGGCTCGAGACCAGCGGTGACCTCTGCTATCTCGTCCTCGAGCTCGTGCCCGGGCAGAGACTCGACGAATTTCTCGCGGGCGGGCGTCCGGAGCCTCGCAATGTACTGCGCATCGCGAGTCAGATCGCCGAAGCGCTGGAGGCTGCGCACGAACGCGGCATTGTCCATCGCGATCTCAAACCCGCAAACGTGAAGATCACACCGTCGGGTGACGTGAAGGTGCTCGATTTCGGGCTCGCAAAGGCGCTCGACAGCATTTTAGCGGGACCAGATGCTCCCACCGCGCGGCTCGACGAGACACAATCGGGCGTGATTCTCGGGACTGCGGCTTACATGAGTCCCGAACAAGCGCGGGGGAAACCTGTCGACAAGCGAAGCGACATCTGGGCTTTTGGCTGTGTGCTCTACGAGATGCTCGC
>DASSSG010000127.1:0-4677 GCA_035708545.1 Bryobacteraceae bacterium
ATATCGTTCGCGACGTTGTACAGTTCGAACTGGCCGTCACCGAGGTCGAGCAGTTTCCATTCACCGGAGCGAATGGCGCGCTGCACTCCGAACCGCCAGTAAAGATTCTCATGCGGAGCGCCTCGCGCCTTCCCCGTCGCGAAGGGCACAAGGTCCACCCCGTCCAGCCTGGCTCCCGATCCGGTTTTGCCGCCGGCGGCCGCAAGAGCGGTCGTGAACATGTCGAGCGCAATCACGGGTTGATCGTACTGCCTGCCGGACGGGAGTACGCCGGCCCACTGGATGAAGAATGGCACGCGAATTCCGCCCTCGAGCACCTGGCCCTTGAAACCGCGCAACGGCGCATTGCTGGCAGTGTTTACCGCTGTCGGGCCGCCGTTATCGCTCACAAAGAAAATTACAGTGTCCCGCTCGAGCTTTGACTCACGCAGCGCCGCGAGAATGCGCCCGATGCCATCATCCATAGCCGCCAGCATGCCCGCGAAGGTGCGGCGCTTCGGGTCTGCGATTCTGGCGAAGCGCTCCAGGTACTCGGGCGCAGCCTCCATCGGACCGTGTACGGCATTGAAGGGCACGTATGCGAAGAAGGGCCGCTGGGCATTCCGCCGGATGAACGACGCGGCTTCGGCGGCGAAAGCGTCGGTAGTGAGTTTCAGCTCCTCGACCGGAGTGGTTCCGCGCAGGATCGGATTATTGGTGTCGGCGCGCGCGTTGAGATATGAGTGCGCGCCGCCCAGAAAGCCGAAGTATTCATCAAATCCGCGCTTCAGTGGGTGGAACTGCGACTCATACCCGAGATGCCATTTCCCGAAAGCGCCTGTTACGTATCCGAGTTCCTTCAGCCGCGTCGCCAGCGTGGTCTCGGAAAGCGGAAGCCCGAAGTTCGGATCGGAGGCCTGGGCGGGTCCGGGGTTGAACTCGTGGCCGAAGCGCTGCTGGTATCGACCCGTCATCAGCCCTGCGCGCGTTGGACTGCACACGGGACATGACACGTAGCCGTTGGTGAACCGCACTCCGTTGCGCGCGATCGAATCGGTGTGGGGGGTCGGAACGTCGGGGCATCCCTGCACGCCGAGTTCGCGGTAGCCGAGGTCATCGGCAACGATCAGCAGAATATTGGGCCGCCGCCGGTTCTGCGCGAAAGCCGCGGCGGGCGCGGCCGTCGCAAGCCTGAGGAAATCGCGTCGTAGCATTCTGTTTCGAGGTTCTCCGGTCCGATTCTATTACCATCGCCAGACCTGGGCGGCGGCGCGGTTGAGACCGCGCCGGATTGCTAAAATCAAGTGACCAGAGGGTTACATGTCAGGACATTCCAAGTGGGCGACCATCAAGCACAAAAAGGCCGCCCTCGACGCGAAGCGCGGGAAAATGTTCACGCGCATCATCAAGGAGATAATGATCGCCGCGCGGAACGGCAGCGACCCGGACGCCAATCCGCGCCTGCGGACCGCCATCCTTGCCGCCAAAGCTGTCTCCATGCCCGCCGACAATATCAAGCGCGCGATCATGCGCGGCTCGGGTGAGCTCGAGGGCGGGCAGATCGACGAAATCATGTTCGAAGGCTACGGTCCGGGCGGCGCGGCCGTTATGGTTTCCGTTGCCACCGATAATCGCAACCGAACGGTCAGCGAGATTCGGCACGTATTCTCCAAGAACGGCGGGAACCTCGGTGAGCAGGGCAGCGTCGCATGGATGTTCGAACGCAAGAGCCACATCGTGATCGAGCTGGATAAAGCGCCGAGCGAGGACGACCTCATGGGTCTGGTGCTCGAGGCCGGCGCCGAAGATCTGCGCAGTGACGGCGCCCACTGGGAGGTTATTTCCGCGCCCGAATCGCATGAAGCTGTGCTTGCCGCGATTCACAAGGCGGGTATCCCGACCGTCGAAGCGTCCATCGGCATGATCCCGAAGAACACGATCAGGCTCGAGGGCAAGAACGCCTCCGGAATGCTGAAGCTGAGCGAGGCGCTCGAAGAGCACGACGACGTGCAGAACGTCTACTCGAATTTCGACATCGACGAAAGAGAAATGGAGGCCATGGCCTGAGCCGCCTCGGGCGTACGGCGGCGATGCGTGTCCTCGGCGTAGACTGCGGCGCGGAGCGGACCGGCTTCGGCGTTATCGACAGCGATGGCGTGGCGCACACGATGATCGCGACGGGCGTGATTCGGACCGAGCCGAAGGAACCCTTCGCGGAACGCCTGCAGGCGATAGCGCGCCGGCTGCGCGAGGTCATTGCAGCTCATCGGCCCGACGTGGTCGCCGTCGAAGAGGTCTTTCATTCAGTGAATTCCAGGTCCGCCCTGAAGCTCGCGCACGTGCGCGGCGTGGCATTGCTTACCGCCGCCGAGGCCGGCCTCCCCGTCGGCGAGTACTCCCCGCTGGAGGTGAAGACCAGCGTCGTCGGCTATGGCCGTGCGGAAAAGTCGCAGGTCCAGATGATGGTCCGGTCTCTGCTGCGCGTCAACGCGGACTTAGGCTCTGCCGATGCGGCGGACGCACTCGCCGTCGCCATCTGTCACGCGACGCGCACCGTTGCCGCGCGGCGGATCGGGGCCGCCGTATGAGGCTTGCCGTTGCTCTCTCCGTAGCGTCGATCCTCGCCGCGGCGGACTACCCGAAGGTCACCTTTACGAGGGAGTTCAAGGGTTCTGCTCCGCCTTATTACATGATCGAGATTTCGCGCAGCGGAGCTGGCCTGTACAAGGAAGCGCCTGACGATCAGCAGCCGATTTCCTTCCGCCTCTCCGAAGCCGTGACCGCCGGACTGTTCGGCCGTCTGGAAAACGCCGGCAACGCGCAGAAGCCTCTCGAATCCAACCTGAAGGTCGCCAACATGGGCCTGAAGACGATCCGGTTCGATGACGGCAGGCGCAGGCAGCAGGTGTCGTTCAACTATTCGCTCGACGAGAACGCTCAGGCGCTCGCGGACATGTTCGAGAAGATCAACGAGACGCAGCAGCATTTCATCAATCTCGAGAGGTCCGTGCGATTCGACCGGCTGGGCGTCAACAAGATCATTCTGCAGATCGAGACCTCCCATGACCGGCAGCGGATTCTCGGCGCTGACGCCCTCCTGCCTGTGCTCGACCGCGTGGCGAAAAGCGAGGCATTCATGCACATGACGCGCGAGCGCGCCGCGAAGCTCGCCGAGGCGATTCGCCATCCCGCGCAGAAGCCGGAGACCGCCGCCAATAATGCGGCTGCGCAGGAAAAATGAAGAAGTTGTGCATAATTGCGGCCTGGGCCGCTGCGTCGGTATGCTTTGCGCAGTCGAAGCAGGTTGCGGCGGAAGCGGAAGAAAAGGACCTTCGGCAGGCACTCGCGGAAGCAGGATCGAGCCCACTCGAATTCGCGCGCGCGATCGAGAAGCATCTGGAGAAGTACCCGAATTCCGAGCAGAAGTCCATGCTCGAGCGCGCGCTCGCGAAGGCCGCGATCGAAGCTCGCGACGATCACCGTACGGTTCTGTACGGAGAGCGCGTGCTCGCGCGGGACATGCAGGATCCGCAGATCCTGGAGCGGGTCACACGCGTGCTGCTGAAAACGGACGATCCGAAGGCCGCCGAACGTGCGCTCAGGTACGCGCGGAAGTTCGAGGAAATCCTGCGCGCACTCGAGCGCGAGGGCCCGTCGCAAACGCGTTCGCGCGCGCAGATCCTGGAAGAACTGGACCGCAGCCTCGCGCGTGCGCTGGTGTTTCAGGCGCGCGCGTCGGGCAATCTGGGGAAAGTGGACGAGGCCATCGCGCTCGCCACCAGGGCCTGGGAGCGCTACGCGACCTCGGAAGCCGCGCGCGAGATCGCTCGCTGGCTGGCGCGCTCCGGCCGCGAGCTCGAGGCGGTTGAGCGGTACGCCGAGGCGTTTACGCTGACCGATGCGGCGAATACCGCCGCGGATCGCGCGCGCGACCGCGCCCTCATGGGTGAGCTCTGGCGCAGGCTGAAGAACACCGACGCCGGTCTCGGCGACGTCGTCCTGCGCGCGTACGACCGCACGGCGGAGCTGATAAGCCGGCGCGCAGCTCTGCGCCGCGAGAACGACCCGAATGCCGAGGCGACTGACGTTATGCAGTTCGTCGTTCCGGGTCTCGGCGGCGACAAGCTGGCGCTGGGCTCACTGAAGGGAAAGGTCGTCATCATGGACTTCTGGGCAACATGGTGCGGGCCCTGCCGCGTTCAGCACCCGCTGTACGAGAAGGTCAAGGCGAAGTTCGCCTCGAATCCGGATGTGGTTTTCCTGTCGATGAACACCGATGAAGATCAAACCGCGGTCAAGCCGTTCCTCGAGGCGAATAACTGGTCCAACAAGGTGTACTTCGAAGGCGGCCTCAGCGAGTTTCTTCGGGTCTCGTCAATTCCAACCACGATCATCATCAACCGTCAGGGCCGCGTAGTAAATCGCATGAACGGGTTCGTCCCGGAGCGGTTCGTCGACATGCTGACGGAGCGCATCGAGGAGGCGCTCAGGAGCTGACCCCCTTTCGCCGCATCGTCTGGATCGTGCTCGACAGCGTCGGCATCGGCGAGATGCCGGATGCGGCGAAGTACGGCGACGCGGGATCGGACACGCTCGGGAACATAGCGCGTTCGCGCCTGCTGGCGCTTCCGAACCTCTGTGCTCTCGGACTGGCGAACATCAGGCGCTTCGAGGACCTGCCGCCGACCGCGTCGCCCC
>DASSSG010000128.1:0-4442 GCA_035708545.1 Bryobacteraceae bacterium
CGCGTCAGGAAGGCCGCTCCATTCAACGATTCACGACCGCGGTTTTCGACATCGTTCCGATCGGAAGCGACCCGCGCCGTGAGCTTCCAAAAACTGATCCCGGCTATTACTTCAGGCCGCACAAGACGATGCTGGTACGTACCGTGGCCGATGGCGGCGAGAGCTTCTACTTCTGCGGTCCGCATCGTGCGACGTTTCCGGCCCTCTGGCGAGCCACAGCTCAACAAATATGAC
The DNA here is from genome assembly GCA_035708545.1 of Bryobacteraceae bacterium. Taxonomy (GTDB): domain Bacteria; phylum Acidobacteriota; class Terriglobia; order Bryobacterales; family Bryobacteraceae; genus DASSSG01. Next base: position 235 of record DASSSG010000128.1, read on the forward strand.
GGCAGCGGAAATACTTCAGGAGATCCCAAACATCAGCGTTCTTGTCGTTGGCGACATTTGCCTCGACCGCTGGTGCAGTTACGATCCGGCAGCGGCAGAGCCGTCGCGCGAAACCGGGCTGCCGCGCATCGGAGTGGTTTCGACGGAGGTAACTCCCGGCGCGGGTGGCACGATTGCGAATAATCTGCGGGCGCTCGGCGTGCAGCGTGTTGCGGTGGTGAGCGCAGTTGGCGAAGACGGATTCGGGTGGGAACTCATCCAGGCGCTCAACGCGCGCGGTGTGTCGGCCGAACTGTGCGTCAAATCCGCGGCGATCTCGACGTTCACGTACACCAAGCTGATCAACGCGCGGACCGGCGCCGAGGATCTCCCGCGCGTGGACTTCATCAATACGCGGCCGATGCCGCCCGACGTAGAAGCTCACGTGCACGACAATTTCCAGCTCTTTGCGCGCGCGTTCGACATCATCATCGTTTCCGATCAGGCCGAGACCGAGCAGGGCGGCGTGATTGCTTCGAAAATACGCAGCGCCGTGAGCGCCATAGCTCTCGAGGAGCCGGGCCGGATTGTGTGGGTGGACTCCCGGATGCGTCCGGAACTGTTTCGCAACGTAATTCTCAAGCCGAACTCTGCCGAAGCTGATTCGGCCTGCCAGCGCGTCTTCGGCAGGATCGATTACCCCGCCCTGCAAAAGCACACAAACGCTCCATTTCTCATCGTTACGCGCGGCGCCGCGGGAGCCCTCGTCGTTGAAGGCGGCACCGAGACGGCGGTCGCGACGCGCGCGATCGGCAACCCTGTCGATATCTGCGGCGCGGGCGACGCTTTCTCAGCAGGCGCGGCCCTCGCGCTGGCAATCACGGGGTCGCCGATCTCGGCAGCGCGCTTCGGCAACCTCGTTTCCTCGGTCACGATCATGAAGAAGGGGACCGGCACCGCGTCACCCGAGGAAGTGCTCGCGGCGGAGCGTGAGTGGGCCGAGTGAGGACGCTGGCGATCGACATTGGAGGCACGAAGTTCAGCACTGCGGTGTTTGACGGTTCCGCTATGATCGCCCGCGAGTCGCGAAGCACGGATCGTGAAGGCGGCCGTGAGTGGATGCTCGAGCAGCTCGCTGATCTCGGGCGCCGCTGGAAGACGGAATTCGCTCCGCGGCGTTGTGGAATCGGATTCGGCGGGCCGGTCGACTTTGCGCGCCAGCGCGTGGCGCTTTCGACGCATGTAGGCGGGTGGAACGACTTCGATCTGCCCGGCTTCGTGCAAAACACCATGTGCATTCCGGCAGTCATGGACAACGATGCCAACGTTGGCGCTCTCGGCGAGTCTGCTTACGGCGCCGGCCGCGGGTTCGATCCTCTGTTCTACATGACTCTTTCGACCGGCATCGGCGGCGGTATCGTCATGCGCGGCGAGGTGTATCGCGGCGCCGATTCCTGGGCCGGCGAGATCGGGCATATCACGGTCGAGCCTGACGGACCCGAGTGCCTTTGCGGCGCACGCGGCTGCTTCGAGCGGATGTGCTGCGGCCTTTGGCTGGAGCGCGATCATGGCCGGAGCGCGAAGGACCTTCTCAGTGATTCGGCATTTGTACGCGGATACGTGGCGAACCTTTCGCGGGGGCTCAAAACGGCTATCATGCTGCTGAACCCGGCTCGTATCGTCATCGGCGGCGGCATCAGCAAAGCTGGGAACGCGCTGTTCGGCCCGCTGCGCAAAGAAATGAGACGGCAGATCACCTCGTGGTCGCGCGCCCGTATCGATGTGGAACCGGCCGCGCTCGGCGATAACAGTGTGCTCTACGGCGCGCTTGCCCTGGCCGAAACAACGGTCGCATTATGAACTTCGCCCAGAATTACAAACAGGAACTACTGCGGACAATCGAGGCGATAGATCTCGCGAAAGTACAGCAGGCGATTCGCTGGTTCGAGCAGGCGCGCGACCAGCGGCGGCACATCTTCGTCTGCGGCAATGGCGGAAGCGCCTCGACGGCTTCCCATTTCGCGTGCGACATGGTGAAGGGCGCCAGCTATGGCTGCGAGTCGCGCTTTCGCATCATGGCGCTGACCGACTCGCTGCCAACGATCACCGCCTATTCGAATGATGTCAGCTACGAATGCGTATTCGCCGAGCAACTGCGCAACTTCGCTGAAAGCGGGGACCTGCTCCTCGCGATCAGCGGATCCGGCAACTCAGCCAACGTCCTGCGTGCGGTTGAGTATGCAAACGAGATCGGGTGCCGCACAATCGCCCTCACCGGACGTGACGGCGGTAAGCTCGGCCAGCTCGCGCAGCTGAATATTCAGATCCCCGTGCCGCACATGGGACGGATCGAAGACGCGCACATGATCGTCTGCCACATGATCGGCTACTACTTCATGGACACGCCGCAGTCCGCGCCGGCGAGCTGATTCAGGACCGCCGCGGAGCGGCAGGCGGGTCAGGGCGTCACCACCATTTTGCCCACACCATCAGCGTACGTGGCTGCCACCCGAAAGGCGCCCGCGATGTCGTCGAGCGGCCGCGCATGCGTCACCAGCGGCCCGAACAACTTTGGCCGTTCACGCAGGAGCTGCAGCGCAGCCGGGGTCTCGTGGTTCGAGCGACGAACATTGTACAGCGTGATCTCATTCCGCCGCAGAATATGGAACTCCAGCGCGAGCCGCGTTTCCGAAGGAATGCCCGTGACGACCACCCGGCCTGCTGCGCGCGTCGCGGCGATGCACTGATTGACGCTGTCATCCTTCGTGACACAATCGATCGCGACATCCACGCCGCGTCTGCCGCTGTCGCGCCGGATCTCCCGTACGGCGTCCACGGCGCGCGGATCGATCACCGCGTCCGCTCCCATCCGCAACGCGAGTTCACGCCGATGCGGCACGGGATCGACCGCATAGACACGCCCCACGCCCGCGATCTTCAATACCCCGACCGTGAGCAGCCCGATCGGACCGGTGCCGAACACAGCTGCCGTGTCACCAACCTGCGGCTGCGCGAACTGCATCGAATGCAGAACGATCGCGAGCGGCTCGAACAGCGTATTCTCTTCGAAGCCCAGCTGCGGCGGCATGGGAAGCACGTTCGCGACCGGCAGGTTCACGTATTCGCGAAAGAACCCTGGCGTGTCCGGCATGCTGAGAAAGCGAATGTTCTCGCAGACGTTGTGCCGGCCGCTCATGCAGAATTCGCAGTGATAGCAGTAGATAGCAGGCTCGAGAATGGCCTTGTCGCCGGGGCTCCAGCCTGTTACGCCCGGTCCTGTTTTTGCGATTTCCCCGGTCGGCTCGTGACCGAGCACCATTGGATACACACACGGCGTGTCTCCGACCGAGCCTTCGGCGTAGTAATGGATGTCCGATCCGCAGACGCCGACGGCTCGCACGCGCGCCTGGATTTCTCCCGCTCCGGGATCGGCAATACGCGCTTCGGCCAGCCGGAACTTCATCGGCTCGTACAGCTCTGCGACTTTCATCCGGGAAATCCCAAATTATCACGCGGACCTCACTGCACCATCACATCGTCGAGAAACAAATCACGTTGCCATCGGGATCTTTCATCAACACAAATGCACCCCGGTCACTCCGTTGCGGCGGCCCCGGGAACTCCATACCTTTCGCAGACAGCTCCTCGTAAGTGCGATCGATATTATCGACAGACCCGGCAGTGTTCAGCATGGAACCGATCCGGTCGTCCTGACCCGGCGGCGTAAAACAGCACAACGCGCGTCTGCGCGCCCGGAATGCCGAGCTCGATCCAGCGCTGTTTGTCGTTGAACGGTTGGTCGGTGACGATCGTGAATCCGAGCTTCTGCGTGTAGAAATCGAACGCGCGCTGCTGATCAGGCACGCCGCCCTCCGCCGCCCCGGCGTGACCGTTGAAGCGTATTCAGAATCCGTGACGACGAGGTCGCTACATGGACTGCACGCGGCGGCACGAAGGTCGCGTGCTTCACAGGATCGGGCGGCTACACAGCGGACCTCTCCCGATATTGGACCTCGGCGATTATGCCGTCGTCAGCGTTCGCTTGCGGGCCTCCGCGGGCTCCTGCAGCAGTTCGAGGAACACCTGTGCCGCCCGATGCAGCCGCTTGCGCTTGCGGTGAATGATCCCGAGCGGGCGGTGTGGTCGCGGTTCCGCCAGCGGGACCGCCGCGAGCCGTCCGTCGTCGAGTTCCGCCCGAAGGATCCGCTCGGGCACGATGCTGATGCCGG
>DASSSG010000129.1:0-10165 GCA_035708545.1 Bryobacteraceae bacterium
TCACTTGCGGATACATCACACGCCTGTAGCAGTAGTTATGGATCGCCCCGTAACCAGGTGGCAGCTCATCCGTGATCTGCGGGATCTTTGGAGCGTCGAAGTGAAGTTCGAGCGCGGCGCCGATCAGGTCCTGCGAGTAACGGCACGATGGCTCTATGACGGCCATGCATTCGCTTGGGTCGAGCCGGACTGTTCCGAGCCCCAGCGGTTTGCCGAGGCCCAGCTTGTAACGCGTAGCAGGACTCGGCCTCAGCGCTCGTATGAGCTGTCGTAGCTCCTCATCCATGAGGTTTTCGAACCAGATGCGGAACCGAAACTGAGCGCCCGGTGTGAGCGGACGCACGGTCATCTTTTGATCGGGATTGTCGGGCGTCTGCGTACGGCCGGGCTGACCTTGCCCGGCATCGCGGTGATGCACGTAGAACTTGCGTCCGCGGGGAACATGGTTATTGTCCCTGCCGAGTCTGAGCTTCTCGATGTACTCGCCGCGATGGTCGTTCGGCCGTGTGAAGTACAGCGCTGGCGACGGAGGCTTCGGCGAGCTCAGAATCTTGAGCGTGTACTCGGACATGTACGGATCATCGCCCGCGCCGCCTCGATAGGTAGCGTCCGTGAATCGAAGGCGGCCCGCAAGTGAACGCCCGCCCTTCTCCTGGCCCTTCGCACGATCCTCCACAAAGCCGAACAACTTCTCCGCGAGCGTGATCGGCACGTCTTTCGCATCGCGCTTGCTGATCCGTTCCGGAGACATCGGCAGCAGATCCGGCGAGATCTGAGAGAAGAATTGGAACGTCGTCTTCGGCACTTCCTTCCGCCATATCGCCGAGAAAGACACGTCGTCTACCTCCAGGCCGCCATGAGCCGTCTTGAACCCGAAGTAGAGTACGTCCCCCGCCTGGAGGCGCAGGTATTCGGGTCGTGCTCCGGGTTTCATCCGGGATCGCGTGCACACCGGCTCATATGGCCGGACGTTGTTTCCATCGGCCGGACGCCATTCATCGGTCATCTGCTTTGCGATTCGCTCGAATCTTTCCACAACCCCGTCACCCACAGGTATGAGATCGGGTGTCGCGGCCGTGGCATCCGCAACCTTGTAGCCCGTGAGCCATGGTGCCGGAATGAACAGCTCGTGCTCCTTATTGCGTGGGATCTGCCGGCCAGGCGTGCATCCGAGAATGCGCCACATCCCGTCGACGTTCGCGCCGCCCGGCTCGAGTGAAAGTCGGTACTCGTGCGCACAATGAACAATGCCAAGCGGCTCCACATCATTACCATTCCACGTGAGTGCGCCCGGAACGGCATGGCTGGCGAGCGGGTCGCCCGGCCTCCAGTTCCGGTGCGATGAAATCCATGCAGGATCCTCTATCTGCTTCCTGCTTCCGATGTACTGCTTCAGTACCGGAGTGGTGAAATATTTCCGCCAAAGCGGATTGAGTTGCTTCGCTTGCGGATGGAACGTCGGCAGCGCGAGCGGCTTCATATACCAGCAGAGCTTGCCGTTCGGACCGAGGCGCTTGAGTAAGATCCCGATCGCCGATAGCGCTTGCTCCATATCCTTCCTAACCGAGTAGTAGGAATTCTCGAGAATCCGCATGCTCGAATTTGTGAGCGCCTCGAGGTGCGCCGAAATGAGGCCTCGCAACGTGCTCGCGGGTATAGCCGGTCTTCCATCCCGTTCGTACGACTGCACGATTGTGCTGTCCCCATCTCGCTTCTGTTGACTTGCTCCGATGACCAGCGGAGTCTCCGCCGTAATCAGACAGTCGATATAGCCCGATTTCAACCTGGGATAATACCGATCGTGAGACAGCTTCGCCGAGGCGCGCTCTGACAGCTTTGGTAAGCTTGCGCTGTCCGGAGCATTCGCTGTGACGAATTGATACGGGTTGTGGAACTTGTCGCCTGGTGTCCTCGGCGCAGCCGTCAAAGGCGTGTCATTAACATTCGTGTTCCGATCGGGCCAGCCGCCTCCCGTGATGCCATCCCTGAACACCGAGGCAACCTCTTGCGGCATGCCGTCCGGTGTTGTGCCCCTGGCAAGCTTCACGTTCGCGGTACAGAGTCCAAACCCCTTCGCCGCTCCCGCTCCGAGCGGGATCAGACCGTCCGCGAGGTCCCGCAGCACGAATCCAAGCAGCAGCCATACCTGCTGCTCCGTCCCAGGCCGCCCCTCGCACGCGCGCTGCACGGCCGCGACATCTACGCCGATCCGGAACCGAAGCTTCGGTTTCCAGAAATACGCTGCCTTGAATTTCCGGCTTTCTGCGCCACCGCCCGTAAAGCGATCGATCGCGATCAGTTCCTGCGTCTCCCAGCTTCCGGGATCGAGGACCTCCTGCCGTTGTATCGTCAGCGGGCTGCGCCACCCCGGCGCTCCGAACAGTATCGATACGTGATCCAGGCCGGAGAGATCGCTCGCATCATGTACGATTCTGATTTCCGCCTCGCTCCACTGCCTCGCCCCAGGCGCAGGTATGCCATATCCGAGCGTGCGTCCGATTCGCTCGGCCTGAAACCGCAGGCCTCCGTGAAAACTCGAATGCGGCAACCATGGTTTGTTGCCCGGCTGCCGCATCGGCGTGAGGTTGCCCTCGTCGCTGGTCGTGTCCCCCCTCTGTCGTGCGCGCGACGGATCGTTGGGGCAAAATGCGCCATCGAACATGAGATCGACTTCCAGTTCGAATCGCCTGTCCGCGACCGACTTGCGTGTTGCATTGCTCTCCTCGATCAGCCGGTTGACCTCGGCCGCATCGACGCTCCGGCTCTGGAGTTGTGCATTGCCCGCCGTGAACCATTTCCGTGCCATCTCGTCGGAGATCGCGGCCACGCGTGTAACGCTCACGCGAATACGGCCCCAGTCCTCGACGGTTGCCGCGCCGAGCGGGGCGGGGCCACCGTGCTGGCTCGCAAAATCGCGTAGCAACCCGAGAAATGCGCCTGCCATTCCGTCCGGCGGTTTTCGCAATTCAAACGCGAGCCGGAACTTCGTGCCGGCAGGCACGTACTCTTCGAAAAACAGCAGGTTTTCCGCGGCTGTTCGTGTGTGCCGGTCCACGACCACGTGCGATGCAACACAGGTATGCCTCGCGGCGCTCCAATAGATCCCTTTGCCCCCCTCTATATCGGCAGACGGAGGATCCGCCAGATGCTCCCCGTCGAAAAACCGGACGCACCCGCCGTTTTCTGCCGTCCCAAAGAGCGCGGCGCATGCATCGTCGTTCAGTACCGTCTCTGCATACCCGCGCAACCAGCCTTTCAGCGTCGTCCCGGGCAGGCGCGGCCGGCCAGCCTCATCGAGGAAGAACGTCGCCACTTCCGGATTCGAGCCGTCGCGTTCCGGCAGCCGATCGATCATCGTTAGCCCCTCGCCGACCCGCAGCGGCGTCAGCGTCTCCAATTCGGCCGTAATCTCCCATCGCAAATCAGGCACGCTCCACCCCCTCAGGCAACTTCCCGTTCACCGAAACTTCACCGAATCCGTTCTCGGGCACGTATGGGTTGTTGGACCACCAGTCCCCGCCTCTTTCGCTTCTCCTGAAACGCTCGAGGGCCCACTGCGGAACATCCAGACCGTGCTTCAGCCACTGCGCGATCCGGCCCCGCGCCTCGCGGTCGCGCCCTTCGGCAGTTTCGAGCACGAAAACCGAACCGGCATCTGTCGGGAGGTACGGCTCGTACCCATGCTCATTGCCGTGCTGGAAACGCCGGTACAGATACAGACCGCCCTGCAGCCGTTGGCGCGCGAAGAAGTGGCTGAGCTCCAGCGAACCCCCGCTGATTTGCCTCCATACGCGACGATACGCTTCCAGCAGATCGCCCCGGCCGCGCTTGCCCTGCAACTCCGGCCCGTTGAGCAGAAGCGCGGGCGTCTCGAGCACTACGATCCACTTGCCGCGTTCAGGCTCCGCTCTTGATTCGCACACCCTCGGGATTTGACCGCCCGGGGCGGCGCTGAAATGCGCCTTGGTCTTGCCGACGCCTCGAACGCCGCCGCTCAGCAGACCCAGCAACTGGTCGCGCACTGCGGCGGAATCCGGGCCGGCAGCCGAAACATCGATCTCCAGGTCCCACACGAGCGGCTGCGGCTTCACCATTTCATACGCGAACAGCGCGTGCTCCTGCGCGCGCCGCTGTTCTCGACTGATTTGCGTGCGTACGCGCAGTTCCGTGTTCACGTTCCGCCAGCCGAACATTTCGCGCGCGGCACCGGCTTCGCTGTCCTTCCAGTCGGGTGCGAACGCGACAGCGACCGCCAGATCCTGGGGCGGCTCGTTGCATAGTGCGTAGTCCACCCACCGTTCGTTCACATAGGCGACCGATAACGGAACGGCAGACGGGCGCACCGTCTGCCGGATCGCGCGTGGCGCAGCATGACTGAACCGTATAGCCGCGAAATGCCTGGCCAGCGCTTCGCGTTTCGAGTCGCACCCGGGCTCGATCACCGGTGTTTCTTTTCCGAGCTCGCGCATCCATTGCGCAGCAAGAGCGCCCTTGATCACACCGCCCGGAATAACCGAGCCGCTCTCGAACAGGTTGTTCTCCGACCTCCGTTCGGTGACACAGAACGGATCGCTTGTCGTGAGCGTCAGGCGGATACGCTCCGTTTGAGCGCTCACAGTCGTCGTCTGCGGCGCCCGCTGTTTCACAGCCGCTTCCTTCAGGCGTCCGAACCCCACGGTGGTATTTGCGCCGAAGCAGCCAGCCCACTCGAGCGCCTTGCGGATCCTCATCGCCACCTCGCCGGCTGGCTCCGTGGCCGCCTCGAAACGAATGACGCCTGCGAATTCACCGACGCCGCCCGGCGGCACGGCCGACTCGAGCACCTGCATCATCTGCTCGTTGGCCGCATTGCGCTTCGGATCGATCTCGATCCGCCGCCGCCGGCACAAATCGGCGCTGTTGGTCTGAAGTACGAAGTCGGTTCCGCTCAAACGCGTGTTGAACCGAACGAAGCTGCCGTTCGGGTTGGCGCGGTTGCCGCCGCCCTGCGGGCGAGGACCGAACCACTGTTCCGTCTGCGCGAACCCGAGCTCCTCGAACGCCTCCCGCATCCGGCCTTTGATAAGCGTCCACGGCAGGTAAGGGCGGTTTTCGTGATCGCGTGCAAATGCGGAATCAACGCCGTACGCGCCGGGGCCACTCGACTGTGTCAGTACCGGCCCCAGGATCGAAAGGGTTACATCGAACTCGTAGAGCATGGTCAGCGTACCTCCGGAATTGGTGCCTCACACCACTCTGGTTGCGGTGTGTAGTCCCACAACTCGGCAATGTGCATCCAGGTGGCAGCGATCTTCGCGTCAGCCGGAGCATTCGCGCCGAAGTAGTTTGCCAACGTGGCGAACGCCGCTTCCGCCCCGGCACGCCTTAGTTCCGTTCTCGAAGCCTCGTCCACAGGTCTGCCTTTCTCGTATTCCTCGAGCAGCCAAGATTTGCAGGATCGCCGTAACCGCACGCCGGTCCGGCAGCCATCCGAGCCGCCCGACAGCACGATTTTGCCAAACGAACCCAGGGTCGTGTCAGACACTCCCGAGTCTCCACTCGCGGCCGGCAGCTCCAACCCGAATTTGCCAAACGAACCCAGGCCGGCGATCGTGCAGCTCGATGCAATTCTTCCAAACGAACCCAGTAAGTGCCTCGAACAAAAGGAGCGGCCAGTGAACCACGACGACGCGGCGGGTCTGCCGAACGACGTCTACTATGTCGTGCTCTCGAACAAACTCCGGGCCTGACGCCCGATCTGCCGCACCGGATCGCGGCTCCGTGCGCGACATACTCTGTTTCGTGACCCGTCTGACGTGGAGGACTGCCTGACCGAGCTGAGCGGTGCTTAGCCGAAGTTCGTCATAACCGCTCCCTCACGGCTCGCGGCTCCGAATGGGGTGCTGATTTTGCAGGAGTTACTGAGCCGCGCGCGTCAGCGAGCGGTGCACTGACGCACTTCGGTTAGTCTTTCGACCGCGGCTGCCTCACGCACCACACCGGTAGCGACCTGCCGGTCGAGCCGGTACGGGCCGAACTCGACAAATCGAGCCGTCTCAATTAAGATTTTGAAAACTGTTTGATAACACTTGCGGCGGGCTGACAGTAAGCTGGCCGAGGCCGGCACGTTCGCGAGCGACGATCCGGCCACATCAGTGGGCAGACTTTATCGCGGGCGCTTCCGGGAGATTTTGTGGCCGGCGGCGCGACCACTGGAATTCGACAGGAAAGGAGAGGAACGGAAGTGTTCGGGAACATATCGAAACTGGGATTGGCAATACTCGCCCTGGCCTGGTCAGCGGGAGCCCAGCCTTCGCAGGGCACAGCGGAAACCCCTGTGGTCCTGGAAGTGGACGTTGAGAATCAGGTGCAGTACCGGTCTGATATTGCGGAGCCGGCGCGGCGCGGGATGGACCCGAACGCGACGACCGCGGGTCCGGCGCGAGCATTCACTGACGTATTGTTCATCGGAGACATAGTCGCGGTGAACGGAAGGCGCGCGAGAGGAACATGGACGAGCCGCCAGTTTCTCATGAACTTCAGCCCCGCGCCGGCGCCCGGTTTTGCGATCGGCGATGTGACTCGCGGCACTTTGGCGGACTGTAAATGGGAGTTTCTGGACGAGAACGGGAGGTTCGTGGGCGCGATCATCGACAGCGGCTACTTTCCGCACGCGGTGACCGGCGGCATCGGTGCATTCCTTGGCGTGAAGGGACAGATGTCGGGCGGAACTCACCCGAATCCGCGGCCTGTCCGCGTCGCGTCGATGGCTGAAGATCCCGGACACCGGCGGATGCTTGGGGGAGGCACGAGCCGGATCGTGTTTCACCTGTACCCGCTGGAGAGGCCATCGGTTGTGGAAGTCCTGGACAGCAGCTTTCGGCCGGTCACGGCAGCCAATCCGGCGAGGCGGGGGGATTACGTTATTGTCCGTGCGAGCGGGCTTGGTCCCGTTACTCCCGGGAACATTCCGGCGGGTTCGCGGCCCTTTTCATCGGAGCCGCTCGAGGAAGTTAACTCAAACGTGGAGGCGACGATAAACGGTCAGGCAAGTGAGGTCTTAAACAAGGTGGGCTGGCCCGGGGAGAAGAACATCTATCGAGTCGATGTGCGGATACCCGCCGGAATCGAGCCTGGGACAGCCGCGTTGGTGCTGTCGGCGGCATGGATTCCGGCCGTGGCGGAGTTCCGGTTTCCGGTACGCTGAGGCGATCAGGCTCGGCTCATCGCCCGGAAGTTACACGCCGGCGAGCCGCTCGCAGTTCGGTCGAGCACCCGGGCGAAGTCGTGTGAGGAGACACTTGCGATCGGGCCAACATCGGCTGGGCAACGCTCCCCAGGTCACTCTCGCCTGAATTTCGGTTCTCTGGCTTGCACGGCGCTGAGGAATTCAGCCCAGGCTCGCTCGGCATCCTGTCCGAAGAAACGCAACGTTCGTCCATTCGTAGTGGTCACGGTCAACGTGCAGCGCGAGGCGTTGTAGTCGAGATCCGTGATTTCACAGATAGGTGGCGTCAAACGTTTCTCCGCATCCCGCATCGCCGTACACAACACAAGGGCTCGCGCTGGTGCCGGGCGCATCCCAGGCACCGAATAATGATCGTGTAGAAAACAGTGCCACAGCCGGAGCCTGCTCGCAATGAAGCTCCAGTACCACAGGTACTGCATAAGCTATCTTTTGATAGCACACACCGGCTCGTGGACCTGTGTGGAAGTTCGCAAATTGTCGCTGGTTTGGCTGTGGCTTCGCCAGGTGGCTGTGACCGGCAGACCGGCCGCGGGACTAGCCGAAGTTCGTCATAACCGCTCCCTCACGGCTCGCGGCTCCGAATGGGGTGCTGATTTTGCAGGAGTTACTGAGCCGCGCGCGTCAGCAAGCGGTGCACTGACGAACTTCGACTAGAATGTGAGCGAAGCCGTGCACACGAGGCCTGACAAGCGTATTGCCCAGCTGCTTTCGTCAATTCTCGCCGTAGCCGTAGTCACCGGCGTCGCGGCTCGCGTAGCGCACGTGAATGCGACCACCGTGGGGTTCGCCTATCTGCTCGTGGTGCTGGTTATCGCGAGCACGTGGGGTTTTCTCGAAGCTGCTGCGGCGTCCGTTGCCGCAACTCTGGGCTTTAACTACTTCTTCCTGCCGCCGGTAGGAACGTTTACCATCGCCGACCCGCAGAACTGGATTGCCCTGTTCAGCTTTCTCGCGACCGCGCTGATCGTGAGCCGGCTCTCGACGGTCGCACGCCAGCGCGCTCGAGACGCTGTCGAACGGCAGCAGGACATCGAGCGGCTCTACAGCTTCAGCCGCGCGATCCTGCTGGCCGACGCAGGCCAGGCGGTTCCCAGGCAGATCGTAAACAGCCTGGCGGAGGTGTTCCGACTGTCGGCGGCGACCCTGTACGAGCGCCGCACCGGAGAAAGCTGGCATGGCGGGCCTGCGGATTTCGACGGTTTACAGAGCCAGCTCCGCGAGGCGGCCCTGCTGGGCACGTCCTTTTTCGACCCGGAGCATCGCCGGGTTATCACTGCGGTGCGGCTGGGCGCCGATCCCATCGCCAGTCTCGGCCTCGAGGGCCCGGTTCTTCCCGACTCCGTGCTGCAGGGTATCGCGAATCTCGTAGCGATCGGTTTAGAGCGGGCGCGGGCGCAGGAGGTCGCGAATGAAGCTGAAGCCGCACGCCAGAGCGAGAAGCTTCGGACCGCGCTGATCGACGCGGTTGCGCACGAGTTCAAGACGCCCCTCACGTCCATCAAGGCGGCGACTACAGCCCTGCTCGCAGCGCCCGAATCCCCGGCCGGCAGCCGCAACGAGCTGCTGAAGATCGCCGATCAGGAAGCGGATCGGCTGCGCGTCCTGATGGATGACGCGATCGAGATGAGCCGCCTCGACACCGGGAAGGTCCGCGTCGAGCCAGAGGCCGCTGATGTATGCGCAGTCGTCCGCGGGGTCCTCGCGGCGATGGCAACCGGAATCGACGACCGCCCCATCGAGGTTTCCTGTCCTGCGCTGCCGCCAGCACGGATCGACAGGCGGCTGTTCGGGCTGGCGGTCCGGCAACTGCTCGACAACGCTTTCAGGTATTCCCCCGCGGGTACACCTGTCCGGGTGAGCGTCGTGCGTGAAGCCGGGACCATCGCGGTCGCCATCACCGATCAGGGCGCCGGGATTCCCGCGGAGGAGCAGGCACGGATTTTCGACCGCTTCTATCGAGGGCGTGCGGCGCAGTCGATTCACGGATCGGGACTCGGGCTCAGCATCGCGAAGCGCGTCGCGCAGGCGCATGGCGGAGACGTGGTTGTGGCCAGCAGACCGGGTGAAACGACGTTCACACTGAGGATTCCGCTCCCCGCTGAAGGAGCGGCGGCGTGAGCAACGGCCGCATTCTGGTGGTCGATGACGAGCCGCAGATCCGCCGCATCATGCGCACCACGCTGACCGGCGCCGGCTATGAAGTAGAGGATGCCAGGAGCGGAGAAGAAGGTCTCGAGAAGCTGCGGGAGTTCAGGCCGGATCTCGTTCTGCTCGACATGAACATGCCCGGCATGGCCGGTCTCGAGACCTGCAAAGAACTGCGCGCCGACCCGAACGTGGCCATCATCATGCTCACCGTACGGAACACCGAGGCCGACAAGGTCCAGGCTCTCGATGCCGGAGCCGACGATTTTGTGACGAAGCCGTTCAGCACACCGGAGCTTCTGGCGCGAATACGTGCCGCTCTGCGCCGGGTGCCGGTTGCGGCGCACGCCCCGTCGCGCATCCATATCGATAATGTCAGCATTGATTTCGGCGCGCGGACGGTCACGAACCGCTCCGTCACGGCTCGGCTGACGCCGAAAGAACTGGACCTGCTGCGGTATCTGACCCAGCATGCCAATCAGACGGTAACGCATCGCGAGTTACTCCAGGCCGTGTGGGGTCCCGATTATGGCGATCAGGTGGACTATCTGCGCGTTTTTATCAGGAATCTGCGCAGGAAGATCGAAACGAATCCCGAATCTCCGAAGCTGATTCTGACCGAGCCCTGGGTCGGGTATCGCTTCAACGGCGAGCCGGAATCTTCATAGATTCTTCACCTCTTTTCTATTACTTCTTCAGCTCGGGCCGCTTATGTTGCAGGAAGTCTGTATGGCAGCGCAAAACAGCCCGGAGCTCGTCTATGAAGCGAAGCTGACAAGCCGGTCTCGCTGC
>DASSSG010000130.1:0-2975 GCA_035708545.1 Bryobacteraceae bacterium
AGCCGACATCCAGCCGCTGCAGATGCGCCATGAGCTGGCGGCGGAGATCGAACATCGCGTGCTGGCCGGTGCGCTGCATCAGGTACACCTGTCCGAATTCAAGCAGGAGGCCGGCGGCTATGATCGCGAGGTACACGGCGGAGAGTTGCGTCAGGCCTGTCCAGGGATCAGCGGAGAGATACCAATCGAGCCACGACATCCGTCTGCCGGCCGGCACGAGATAGCGGTCCACGGCCGCGAGCGTGATCAGCGGGCCGAGGATCTGGAAGCCGGAATTGATGAGCAGAAGAAACAGGGAGACGGCGACCGTCTGCCAGTACGGTCGCATATACGAGAGCAGCCGCCGCATGAGACGGCTGTCATATGCCTTCCCGACGACCTCCTCTTCCACTCATTCCAGGTTAACAGGAGCCGTCAGAGCGGCCCCTCGGGCAGCACCCCTGCGCGTATGCTGTCGATTTGCCTGGATGTGAAGGGGGATCGGGAAAACCACTGCGCCTGATCCTGAAAGCAGCGAAACAGGTGCGCAATGTAGTGCATCCGTTGCCGAAAGTCGGACCAGTCGGCGGTGCCGCAATCGTCGCTGCCCGACGCGCAGCCGATCCGGGCGAGCAGGTCGAGCAGGCCGGGGTCCTCGGGCTCGCGCAGCAGCGGCACCGCGGGCTCCGTGAGGCCCCGGCTGAGGCACAGGACCCGGCCATCCGGCAGACGAAAAGTCATGAGTAACTCGGTAATGACGAGACGCGCTATGCGCAGTCCGAAGCGGTGCAACGGCAGCGCGAGCACGCCAAGCACACTTGCCACCTGCGCCCGCGCGATTCGCCACTGCGGCGCGAGCAGACCGAGAACGCGCCAGCCGAGTTCGTGAGCGCGGATCACCGGCTGTTCCAGAGAGGCGCGGATCACGTCCTGGAGGCGGGCCTGTTCCTGCCAGGCGATCTCCAGATCAGCCCTGTATGCCAGTTCCGCGCGCCGGCGTGCATCAGGCTCCTGAATAGAGGCCTGATAGTGCCGGAAAGCGACTCGGAGGTGTTCCTGTCCTTCCGGAGGTTCACCCGGCTTCAAAGTGTCGATGAAAGTCTCCGTGTCGCGCGCAGCGAGCCATCCCGCGAAGGCGGACGCCATCTCCTCGAATACCCACAGATTGCCGAGCGCCACCTGCTCGGCGGCAGCTTCGATCGCGTCGAGAGGCCCGGGCATGGCACGAACGAGCCGCCCGAGCCGAGTTTCGGGGCTGAGGAGGCCGCGGCGGAGAAGCTTCCGCCAAAGCGATTCGACCGGGTGCGCGACAGTCGCTGGAACGTCAACGTGAGCCCGCAATACGTGCCAGCCCTGCTCGCCCCGTATGATGTCTCCCGCCTGTCGCGACGCCCATGTGGCAACGGCCAGCCAGTGCGACCACTCTGCGCCCGCTCTTGCCGCGAAAGCATGCCCGAGTTCGCAATACGCCTGCGTAATGAGGCAGTTCCGCAGGACCGGGTCGTGGATCGCGACTACGCGCGCAATGTCCTCGACGGACGGTCCGGCAGTCTTCTTCAGCGGGTGCATGGCAGGCGAGTATACCAGGCCGGCTGTGGCACCAGGAAACGTCGTGGGTTCAAGCGGATGCGAGCGGAAACATTACCGGGCGGGGTGTAAGAACTGCCGGATCATTCCGGCCGCCGCGAGGAAAGGGAATGAAGGCCAATGAGTAGAATCAACAATT
This sequence comes from Bryobacteraceae bacterium, assembly GCA_035708545.1. Lineage (GTDB taxonomy): Bacteria > Acidobacteriota > Terriglobia > Bryobacterales > Bryobacteraceae > DASSSG01. Next base: position 1,706 of record DASSSG010000130.1, read on the forward strand.
TGGCAGCGCGAGCCAGTTGTGAGTCAATTGCATTAGTTCCCACGGCGTGAAACTCGTGGACCCGAAACCGCCGCAGATCGTTCTGCCCGACCTGATCCCGCCGGAGCAGTGGGCCGTCTACGAACGCGTGATGCGCTGCGCGAACCAGCGGGGCATTCACTATGCCATTGGCGGCGCGGTCGCGATGGGCGCTTACACGGAGCGCTGGCGGAATACGAAAGATGTCGACCTCTATGTCGTCCCCGTCGATCGCGAGCGAATGGTGGAGGTCTTCCGCGACTGCGGCCTGGCCGATTTTCATGACAGGATGCCCTACGACCGGCGCTGGATCTACCGCGGGTATGACGAGCCGTCAGGCTCGATCGTCGACGTAATCTGGGCCATGGCCAATATGCGGACCGAAGTGGACCAGCGTTGGCTGACTCATGGAAAGCAGTTCATCACAGGCGACATGATCTTCCGCGTGCTGCCGCCGGAGGAGCTGATCTGGTCCAAGTTGTACGTCATACAGCGCGAGCGCTGTGACTGGCCGGATGTGCTGAATATCCTCTACGCGACAGCTTCCTGCCTGCAGTGGAACGAACTGCTGGCGCGGCTCGGCGATGATGCGCCGCTGCTCAAAGCCGTGCTGTCGATCTTCGCGTGGATGTGCCCGGAGGCGGCGGAATCGATCCCTGAAGCGATCCGGCTGCAGTTCGATCTAACTCCAGAAGACGCGGCGCCGAACAGGGTTGTGGACACCCGTCGCGTGCGGCTTCTCGACGGCCGCCCGTGGTTCGGCCCGAACGTCGCCGACGCGCGCGCCGCTTAGCCGGCCGGGAGCCAATTACACGGATGCTGATTGGAGCGATGAACCACCCCGGCGAGGACGTGGTTCGCGAGATCCAGTGGATGGCGGAACTCGGGCTGGACTTCATCGACCTCACGCTCGAACCTCCTGTGGCCGCCGCGGCGCGCGTCGACACAAAAGTGATTCGCCGCGCGCTCGAGGACCGCGGCATGAAGGTTGTCGGCCACACGGCATTTTATCTGCCGATCGCGAATGCGTTCGAATCCGTGCGTACGGCCGCTGTTGACGAACTCAGGCGCTGTCTCGACAAGTTCTGCGAGATCGGCGCACGCTGGATGAACGTTCATCCCGACCGTCACACGCCCATGCACGACCGGCGGTTCTATATCGAGGGCAACATCCGCTCGCTGCGGGAGCTGATCGATCACGCCCGCCGGTGCAAGGTCGGAGTGATGATCGAAAACCTGCCTGGAGACTTCA
>DASSSG010000131.1:0-5152 GCA_035708545.1 Bryobacteraceae bacterium
CTTCATTTGTTCGCTGAGTTCGTCGAACATAGACCCTCCCAAACTTCAACGGATCTCTCGCCCAAGTGTACTCCCCATTGCAGAGAATTGGAAGCCCCTAGTGGCTGTACTGTAAACCCCTAGTGGCTGTACTGTAAAGACGCTAACGGCGTAGGTTGAGTAACGGAACGGCAGCTGGGTTATAAGCCGAGCCTCTCGAGCTTTCTGTAGAGTGTCTTACGTTCGATCCCGAGGATGCGTGCCGCCCGGCTCTTATTCCCGCCGGCAGCGGCGAGGACCTTCCGAATCTGGTCGGCTTCAGTATCGGCGAGGGTCTCGCTGCCGTGCTCGCGCGGATCCATGGACTGCAGGGCCTCGGTAACGGCAGCAGCATCGATCCTGCCCTCGGGCGCGAGGATGACCAGGCGTTCAATGAGGTGCTGCATCTGCCGTACATTGCCGGGCCACGTGTACTCCTCGAGCGCCCGCAGCCCCGAATTGGTCAGAACCGCTTCGCGGCCGTAGCGCTCGTTCGACCTCTGAACGAAGAACTGAGCGAGCAGCGGTATGTCGCCATGCCGCTCTCGCAGCGGGGGTAACTCGACGGGGACAACGTTGAGGCGGAACCATAGGTCCTTCCGGAACTTACCCTCGTCGACGAGCTTTTGCAGGTTGCGATTGGTAGCGGCGATGACGCGCACATCTACAGGTCTCGAGCGGCTCGCGCCCACCGGCCGCACCTCGCGCTCCTGAAGGAATCTCAGCAGCTTCAGCTGAAAGCCGAGGTCGACATCACCAATCTCGTCGAGGAACACCGTTCCGCGGTTGGCCGCCTCAAAGACGCCGGTGCGGTCGCGGTCAGCGCCGGTGTAGGAACCGCGCATGGCGCCGAACAGCTCGCTTTCGAGGAGCGAGGGTGCAATCGAGCCGCAATCCACAGGAATGAACGGTTCCGCCGCACGCTGGCTGTTTCGGTGGATCATGCGGGCAAGCAGCTCCTTTCCGGTGCCGGTCTCGCCCTCGATGAGTACGGTCGCGTCGCTCGGCGCCACCTTCGAGATCGTCTTGTAAATCTCGACCATGGGAGCGGAACTGCCGATCATCTCCGTTTCGGGCGGCTCCTCGATTTCGGCTTCGGCTTCGTGCTGCCCCGCAAACGATGCTTCGGCGCGCCGAATAATGGCCAGCAGGTCCTCGAGCGCGAAGGGCTTGGCTACGTATTCGAATGCGCCACCCTGGGTCGCGCGCATCACCGTCTCCATGGTTGCCCTTCCGGTCATCAAAATGACCGCGGAGTCGGGATTGGCCTTCCTGGCGGCTTCGAGGATATCGAGACCGGTCTTTTCGTCGACGTAGATGTCGGAGAGAATGATCGGGTACGAGTTTTCGCGCATCTTTTCGAGCGCCTCGCGCGTGGAGCCTGCCGCGTCGACGGCATAGCCTTCCAGCTCGAGAAACATCAGGACGGTGTTGCGGACGGAAGCGTCGTCTTCAACGATCAGCAAACGGTTCACACGCGCCTCGACTGATGAGAATCAATTCGACAGAACTGTGGACGCAGAAGCGGGTGTCGCGGGGATCCCGCAGGGCAAGACCATAGTAAAACAGGAGCCCTGTCCGGGGGTACTCGACACCTGCATGCGGCCGCCGTGGTGCTCGACGATCTGCTGAACCAGCGAAAGGCCAATGCCGGTGCCCGCTTCGCCCGAGGCTTCCGCTTTGCGCGTCCGATAGAACTTGCGGCCGATGTTGCGCAGCTCCTGGGCGTCCATGCCGATGCCCTGATCGCGAACCGATATGTGCACCAGCGACGCTTCGCGGCGCGCGTCGATGGTGACGGTGGTGTGCGCGGGCGAATACTTTATCGCGTTCGTCAGGAGGTTGTACAGCGCGTACTCCATCAGCTCGCGGTCACCGGTGATCGCAAGCGGCTCCATGTCGTTCGAGCGCAGGTCGATCTGCTTGCGCTCGGCAAGCGGCCGAGCGCGCTGCACGCACGTCTCGGCAAGCGCCACCACATCGAAGCGATCACTCCGGAGGTCCATTTGGCCTTCAGTAAGCCGTTCGATATCGAGGAAGGTCTGGATCATGCGCGCGAGCCGCTTCGACTCCGAGTTGATCATCTCCGCGATCTGCCGCCGTTTTTCGTCGTTCAGGTTATAGCGGCCCATAAGCTCGCTCGAGCCCTGAATCGCGGTGAGCGGCGAACGCATTTCATGCGTGACGAAATGAATAGCCTGCTGGTAGCGCGCTTTATCGGATTCCGTTTTTCGCAACTGCCGGCGCACGACAAAGTACTGCCACGCGGCCGCGGTGCCGACCGACAGCCAGGCTGCCGCAGCCAGCATCACGTAATCGAACAGCACGCCGCGGCTGAACGCGACGTGCGGGATGGTGTGGGAGACAGCTACGATCGCGCTTCCGGCCAGATATGCCGGCCAGCCGCTCAGGAACGCGAAGACGAGACCCGCTGCGACGACAAGGAGCACCGAAACCGTAACGCTCCAGCTCAGCGGCGCGCGCCTGATAAAGGCCTGCGCAGCGAGCGTCTCGAACGCGTTCGCGTGAATCTCGACGCCGGCCATCATCGGCGGGCCGAGCGGGGTCATCAGACGATCGCGCGCGGCGGAGAGCGCCGTGTCCCCGATGAACACCGCGCGACCTCGCAACTGGTCGAGCTGGCCCGGTTCATCACGCAGGTTCGCTACCGAAATCAGGGAAAGCGGGGCATAGCGGATGTACATCGCCCGGGCATCGGCGCGCGCCGCCGGCACCCTGGTTCCACCCACATCGATCGAATCGGGCGATTCTTCGATGAACGCCGCTCGTTTGTGCAGCCGATACGCCTCGAGCGCGAGCGCCCAGCGCCGCTGCCCGCCCGCGGCCTTCTCGAGCGGCAACACGCGGGAAACCGGGTCGGGTTCGGCATGAACGTGCCCGACGGCCGCCGCGTGCGCCCGGAAGGCGGGCAGTGGATCTTCCCAGGTGCTCGTCCCGGGCAGGATGTCCGCCGCAAGCACCACATTCGGCGTGCGAGCCAGCGCCGCGGCCAGGCGGGCGTCCTCCGCTGTCTTGTCTCGCAGGATCACGTCGACCGCGACCACCGACGGCCCGGCATCGGCGATACGTTCCAGCGTGTCGGCGATGATCGCCCGGGTTTGCGGAACGCCGCCGTATCGTGACAGCGTCGCTTCATCAATCGCCAGCACAACCGACTGCGTCCGCGCGCGTTCGGAAGGCTGAAGGCGGAAGAGCCAGTCGTAAATGTCACCGTCAATTGCCGTAGCGATGGCAAGCCAGCCGACGATGACCGCTGCAAGCACACACGCGGCCAGCGCCCCGGCGTATCCCCACGTGATGAAGCCTGGCCGTTTCAATGGGCCCGTTTAGCAAGGAACCGTTCGATCTCGTCGGGTTCCCTGGGCAGCGCGGCGCTGAGAACCTTCGCGCCGTTCTCGGTTACGAGGACCACGTCCTCGATGCGGATCCCGATGCCCTCTTCCGGTATGTAGACGCCGGGCTCGACAGTGATCACCATACCGGCAGCGAGCGGCTGCGCGGGATCGTACGCGTCATGGACGTCGAGACCTACGTGATGTGACAGCCCGTGCGTGAAGTACTTGCCAAGCGGGCCGCCGTTCCGGTCTTTCCCGTGCGTGTTGATGTAATCGGCAGCGATTGTATGGATACTGTTGGGCCCTGTGCGGCTGATGGTCATGCCCGGTTTAATGGCTGCAATGGCAGCTTTCTGCGCCCCGAGCACGACGTCGTACAGCTCGCGCTGGCGGGGAGTGAACTTGCCGCTGACCGGGACCGTCCGGGTGATGTCGCTGGCGTACATCGAGCACTCGCCGGCAGCGTCCATCAGCAGCAGCTCGCCGCTGTCCATCCGCCGCGTGTTCCTCGAATAGTGCAGGACAGCGGCGTTCGGCCCTGAACCGACGATCGGCGCGTAGGCATGACGGGCGCATCCCGCTCCGAAATACGTGGAGGCCGTGATGCTGGCGATTTCATACTCCATCCTGCCTGGCTGAATCGCGTTCCACGCCGCACGGTGAGCCGCGAGCGCAGCATCGGTCGAGCGCTGAATCAGCGACAGCTCCGCAGCCGACTTGACGGCGCGAAGACGCGCGATCTGAACCGAGGCGTTTCCGATGACACGGGCCGGCAGCAGGCGCTGGAGCTTTTCAATGTCGTCGCCCGTCGTGTAAACCTTCGCCGCTTCCGAGATAATCGACGGCAACGATTGCTCGAAGGTCTCTGCCGCCGCGACTGTGTCGAATCCGGTCAGCTTTCCGAGGTCGGGCGAATCGGGGCCGACTTTTGGTCCGGTCCACTTCTCGCGCTCCGGATCCCGGTGCGGCAGGAGCAGGATTTCTTTGGTCGGCGTGAGTACCAGGATTGCACCCGGCTCGGGCCAGCCAGTCAGGTAGTAGAAATTCGGCTCCTGAAAAAAGCCGGTGCGCAGCTCGCCGCGCTCGCCCTCGATCGCGCCCATGCTGATGAACACTGCCTGTCCGAGCGCCTTGCGCAGTGCAGCTCGTCGCGACTGATATTCGGCGGGGCCGATCTCGCCAGCGCGCGCGGCGCCCAGCGAACAAAGCAAGCAGGCGAGAGCCGCTACGACTCGCATAAAAGAAGTATATCGGCAGGTACTGTGGTTGACTGACGAGGCCATCGGCCATGCTGGAGACCGGCGCGAGCCTCAGGGTTACCGGGTGAAGATTTCGCGCACGCGCGAACGAACCCGGCGCAAGTCTCTGAAGATTCGGCCCCTCTGAGGCTGGAACGGAATTTGCATCACGAGTGATCGGAAACGACGGCACCCGCGAGACGCCGCACGATCTGCACCAGTACTTGCCCTTGCCACTGCTCAGGGATCTGTGGCGCCTCGGGGGAGCCGCTGTTTCCTTCACCTTGTGAGGCGCTGGGTCTCCCCCTCTTCCCAGCGCCCGTATTTTTTTCGCCCCTGAATCCAGCCGAGCCAACAAAACTATCCGGCGGCGCGTATTAACGTATATTTCTCTGACGACACGAGGTGTGACTTTGAGCCGAACCACGCTCCAGCAGGACATCCGCTATGCATTGCGCATCCTCAGGCAATCACCAGTTTTCACGGTGGTCGCGGTCAGCTCGCTCGCGCTGGGCATCGGCGCCAACACGGCGATCTTCA
>DASSSG010000132.1:0-8575 GCA_035708545.1 Bryobacteraceae bacterium
TGCTGGAGATCGACGATCGCTGGGAGTCGCGTTACGGCGACCTGATGTTCGACAGCGGAAAATTCCCCGATCCGAAGGCGATGATCGAGGAGCTTCACCGCATGGGGTTCCGCGTCACGCTGTGGGTGCATCCCTTCGTCAATGCGGATTCACGCACATACCGCAGCACAGAAGTGCAGCCGTGGCTGCTGGCCGATAAGTCGGGCCGGCCGGGCCTGATCAAGTGGTGGAACGGCATTGCGGCGGTCTGGGACTTCACCAACCCGCGCGCGAGTGACGAATTCCGTGGCCGCCTGAAGAACCTCGAATCGCTGGGCGTCGATGGCTTCAAGTTCGACGGAGGCGACGTTAACTTCGTCCCGCGCGACATGCGGCCGCACCAGCCGATCACGCCGGCTCAGTATGCCGACGTGTACAACCGCGAGGCGGCGGCGAAATGGGCCTGGGCAGAGACCCGCGTCGGCGTCTATTCGCAGCCGCTCGGCGTCGTCCAGCGCCTGATCGACAAGCACTCGGTCTGGGGGCTCGAGAACGGGCTCGCGGCGACGGTTCCGGAAGCGATCACGGTCTCCCTGCGCGGCTTCCCGTACGTGATGCCGAACATGGTCGGCGGCAACCAGTACGACAGCGACAAGATCGATAAAAAGCTGCTGGTTCGCTGGGCGCAGGCCTCTGCGCTCATGCCGCTCCTGCAATTCTCATGGGGGCCCTGGCATTTCGATGAAGAAACCGTGCGCCTGTGCCGGGAAGCCAGCAACCTCCACATCGCATTCGCGCCCTACATCATCCGACTGGCGCGGGCGGTTCCGACTACGGGCGAGCCCATCGTCCGCCCGCTCTGGTACAACACGCCCGAAGATCCGGAAACACACGCGATCTCGGATCAGTTCATGCTCGGCGCCGACGTGGTGGTTGCGCCTGTCCTGGAGCGCGGCGCGAGGGCGCGGCGGCTCTACCTTCCGCGAGGACAGTGGATCGAGTGGAGGACGAAACAGGCGGTCACGGGCGGCAGGTGGCTCGACGCACACCCCGCTCCGCTCGAGATCCTGCCCGTGTTCGTTCGCGCCGGATTCCGAATCGATGACGAGCGCGGGTAAGGTTCTGCTCATTACCGGCAGCACGGGCATCGCCGCCGCGACCGCGCGCCTGGCGGAAGCCGAAGGCGCCCGCGTATTCACCTGTGGACTCGAGCGCGGGGAAACCGATGCGTTCGTCGCGGACCTGCGCGATCCCGCCGCTGCCGAGGCGGCGTGCCGGGCCTGCCTCGAACGCTTCGGCCGGATCGACGGCCTCTTCAATGTTGCGGGTGTGAGCGGGCGGCGGTGGGGCGACGGCCCGCTGCATGAGTGTTCGCTCGACGGGTGGGATCTGACGATCGAAGCAAACCTGCGGACGCTCTTCCTGATCACGCGTCCGGTGTTGCGTCAGATGCTGGAGCAGGAAAATGGCGGAGCTATCCTCAACATGACGAGCGTTTCCGCCTTCGCTCCGCAGGCCGCACACTTCGGCACGCACGCATATGCTGCTGCCAAGGGAGCGATTGCGAGCCTTTCCCGCGCCATGGCGGCGTCGTACGCGCCGCAGGGAATCCGTGTGAACGCAATCGCCCCCGGACTCACGCGAACGCCTATGAGCGCTCGCGCGCAATCCGATCCTGCCGTGCTCGAGTACATCCGGTCGAAACAGCCTCTCGCCTCCGGGATGATCGAACCGGGCGATATCGCCGCCACTGCGCTGTTTCTGCTGAGCGACGCGAGCCGAATGATCACGGGCCAGGTCATCACTCTGGACGCCGGATGGTCTGTGAGCTGACCTGTTTATCCGACCCGAATGGCCCTCGCCCCCGTTGCCGCGTCCCAGGGTCCATAATCTATACGAGGCGGGAACTTCTGCATGCGGACCTCGGCGCTGCTCGATCAGCTTGTCTCCGGCGAGCCTCTCGGCGAGTCTGTCCTTCTCGTCGCCGCCCATCCTGACGACGAGATCATCGGCGTTGGCAGCCGGCTGCGCTACTTCGAAAATCTGACGCTTGTCTGGGTGACCGATGGCGCGCCGCGCGACCTGCGCGATGCCCGTGCGCACGGCTTCGAAAATGCCGCCGATTACGCGAAGGAGCGACGCCGCGAGCTGGACGAAGCGCTCGCCGTTGCCGGCTGTGAGCCGAAACGCCGCGTCGATCTCGTCCTCCCGGATCAGGAAGCTTCGCTGCACATGCCCCATATCGCCGCGCGTGTTGCCGATCTCATCCGCGAAGTGCGTCCTGCTGTTGTATTCACGCACCCTTACGAAGGCGGGCACCCGGATCACGACGCCACTGCATTTGCCGTGCACATGGGGGTGCGGCAGGCCGCTGTCCCGCTGGAGCTGGCCGAGTTCACGTCCTACCACCGCGCGTATGGGCGTATGTGTACTGCGAGCTTCCTGCCCAGCGCCGATGAGCAGATTTACACGGTCCTGCTTACGGGCGCCGAAGAGCGCCATAAGCAGCTCATGCTTGACTCGTTCGTCACGCAGCGCGAAATGCTTGCCGCCTTCAAGACCGACGTCGAACGTCTTCGTTTGGCGCCTGCATACGATTTCACGCAGCCGCCGCATCCGGGGACACTCTATTACGAGCAGTACTCTTGGGGCATGGACGGCGAGCGGTTCCGCGAACTCGCGCGCGCTGCGCTGGAGACCGTGAACGCCGGGGCCGCGGCTTGAAGCCGCTGACTGTCCTCAGTGTTGCGTATCCGCTCGCGCCCGTCGGCGCCGACAGCGTTGGCGGAGCCGAACAAATACTTGCGGCCATCGACAGCGCACTCGTCGCAGCCGGGCATCGTTCACTCGTCATCGCCCGTGAGGGTTCGGAGATCAGCGGACAGCTAATCCCGATTCCCGCCTGTGCCGGCGTACTCGATGAGGATGCGAAACGCCGAGCGCACCAGGACACGCGCGCCGCAATCGAACGGGCTCTGCGCGGCTTCAATCCGGATCTCGTTCACATGCACGGTGTCGATTTCTACGAGTATCTGCCGCCGCCCGGCGTGCCGGTTCTCGTCACGCTGCATCTGCCGCCGGAGTGGTATCCTCCCGAGGTCCTCCACCCGTCACGTCCGCGCACGTACCTGCACTGCGTCTCGGCAGCCCAGCGGCGGCGGTGTCCCCGGCAGGCGAGACTCCTGCCCGACATTCCGAACGGCGTGGCTGTACATGCAGGCAGCTCGACGAAACAGAACTACGCGCTCGCGCTCGGACGCATTTGTCCCGAGAAAGGCTTCCACTTGGCACTGGATGCCGGTACGGCGGCCGGTGTGCCCGTCTACATTGCCGGGCAGGTTTACGCCTACGAAGCTCACCAGAATTATTTCGACCGGGAGCTTGCACCGCGCCTTTCGCAGGATGGCCATCGGTTTCTTGGACCGGTTGGTCGCGAGCACAAGCGAGAGCTGCTCACAGAAGCGCGTTGTGTTCTGGTGCCCAGCCTCGTAGCCGAGACGAGCTCACTGGTTGCGATGGAGGCGCTGGCCGCAGGCACTCCTGTCGTTGCCTTTGAGTGCGGCGCGCTTCCTGAAATCGTGGAACACGGACGCACCGGATTCATCGTCCACGACGTGAACGGCATGGCCGAGGCCATCAGGCAAATCGATCAAATCGATTCGGCGGAATGCCGCCGTGTGGCTCGCGAAAACTTTTCGCTCGAGCGCATGATCGCCCGTTACTTCCATGTTTACGAACAGCTCGCGCTCGAACCGCACTGGGAAGCGCTCTTCGAGCGCTGCCCCTGGGCGACACCGTTTCAGCATCCGGCATGGGTCCTCGGCTGGTGGCGCAACTTCGGAGGCGAGCGCTGGAGCACGGTGACGACGTGGCGCGATGGCCGCCTCGCAGGGCTTGCGCCGTTGTTCGAATGGGAAGGGCGTCACGTCTTCATCGGATCCGGCGTCACCGATTACAACGACGTGCTCGCCGAACCCGGGGCCGAGCTCAATTTGCCCTCGCCGGTCGAGCTCACCGACCTGCCGCCGCACTCGCCCCTGCTCGGTCATTTCAAGGGTGAGCGTGGTTCGCCCTGTCCCGTCGCGCGACTCCGGCCGGCGCCTCCGAAGCTGCAGAAGAATCTGCGCTATTCGCTGCGGCGGCTGCAGTGCCTCGGCGATGTCCGCATCGAGCGAGCTACTGCGGAGACTCTGGACCCTGTTCTGGACGCGCTGTTCCGGTGGCACACCGCGCGCTGGCAAACCCGCGGCCAGTCGGGCGTTCTCGACGATGGGCAAATCCAGGCATTTCACCGCGAGATCGCCCCTGCATTTCTCGCCGCCGGGATGCTCCGCCTGTATGGCCTGCGCATCAACGGCGAGCTCCGCGGCGCACTGTACTGCTTTGCGCGAAACGGTCGCGTGTATTACTACGTGAGCGGCTATGATCCCGAGCTCGCCTCATGCAGCCCCGGCTCGCTGATGATTTGGCACGCCTGGGAAGAAGCGCGCGCCGCCGGCGATCACGAATTCGACTTTCTGCGCGGCAGTGAGCCATACAAGTATGCGTGGGGCGCGGAGGACCGCTGGACTATGAAGGTAGTCCGATGAATACACGCGATCTGTAGTGCCTCTCACGCAACGCTCGTTACACTGGAAAGATGCAGAAGTTTGCCTTGTCGCTGCTTCTCCTGTCAGGGGTTAGCCTGTTCGCGCAGTCCGATCGCGGCGCCATCTCCGGTCGCGTAGCCGACCCGACCACGGCACCGATTCCGAATGCCAGCGTGACCGCGGTTCATCAGGCCACGGGCATCAAGTACACCGCAACCACGAACGAGACCGGCAATTATCTGATCGCGCAGCTGCCTGTCGGCCGCTATGACGTCTCGGCAGAGGCCGCTGGTTTCCGGCGCTACTCGCGGCCGAACATCGATATCGGAGTTGCACAGACCGTCACCCTGAATCTCGACATGCAACTCGGACAGGTCGAGCAAACGCTCGAAGTTACCGCGGCGGCGCCGGTTGTCGAAGCCACGAACGCCGACGTGGGCACGTCCGTGAACACGAAGCAGGTGATCGACCTTCCGCTCGCCGTATCCGGCAACATGAGAAATCCCGAATCCTTCATGTTCCTGACGCCGGGGGTAACAACCGCCGCCCCCGGTGATACGCAGAATGTGCAGGTAAACGGGTCGCCGAGCCGCGGCCGCGAAATCCTGATCGATGGGGCAAGCGCGACGAATCCCGAGTCCGGCGGGTTGCTGTTCACGTATCCCTCGGTCGAAGCGATTGGCGAGTTCCGGCTCGTCAACATGAGCTTCAGCGCCGAATACGGACGGACCGGCGGTGGCTACAGCATCTACACCACACGCTCGGGCACCAACGACCTGCACGGCTCCGTTTTCGACTACCTGCGTAACGACGTCTTTGACGCTCGGGGCTTCATCGCGCGCACGCGTCCGGTCAATCGGCAGAACGAATTCGGTGCGGCGATCGGCGGACCCATCGTGCTTCCGAAGCTCTACAACGGCCGGAACCGGACCTTCTTCCATGTCGTATACAGCGGATTTCGCTGGCGCTCGGCGCCGGTGAATGAAATGGTCACGCTGCCGACTGCCGAGATGCGCCGCGGCGATTTTTCGAGAGTGGGCCGAAATATTTACGATCCGCGCACGACCGCCGGGAACGTTCGCGAACAGTTCGCCGGGAACATTATTCCTGAAAACCGCTTCAGCGCCGTGGCACGGAACATCATCGAGCTGCTGCCCCCGACCACGAACAACAACCTGACGAACAACTTCCTCGTGACCGGCGCGCAGAAGTTCGACCGCGATCAGATTAATCTCAAGCTGGACCACGCGGTGAGCGATCGCAATCGCCTGAGCGGATTTGTCTACATCGGCACACAGCAGAGCGTCGAGCCCGAGCGTCTGCCGGTGCCTTTCTCCGGCGCGCTCGACGAAGACCGCCGCTCGCGCTGGGCACGGCTCAATCACGACTACATCTTTTCGCCATCCACTCTGAACCACCTGATCGTCGGCTTCACGCGCGAGGGGCAGTTCTGGCAGAAGCTTTCGGCGAACCAGGACTGGCCCAATCGTATCGGGCTGAAAGGCGTGAACACCGGGCCGGGAAACGTCTTTCCGACGATTACGTTCACGGATGCACTGACGCTTTGGGGTGAGTCTCCAGCCGTTACCGGCCCGCTCAGCAAGAGTGTCGGCCAGCAGGTGAACAACGTCTGGCAGGTGAGCGACAACGTCAGCCACATTCACGGCAGCCACACGTTGAAGTTCGGCGTCGATTACCGGTATCAGCAGACCAACGGCGCCGATCCCGCGAACTCGCAGGGCCGGTTCAGCTTCACGAACCTCGAAACCGCACAGCCGGGCGTGAACAACACCGGCCACGCGTGGGCGAGTTTCCTGCTCGGCGCTGTCAACGCCGCACGCTATACCGAACTCGTTGTCGTTCCCGGTCTCCGCTACAAGTACTTCGCGTGGTACGTGCAGGACGACTGGAAGATATCGCCGAAGCTTACGTTGAATGTGGGCTTGCGGCACGAGATCTTCTTCCCGCGCACGGAGCGGTTCAGGAACCTCAGCGGTTTCGATCCCGATCTCGCCAACCCCGGTGCGAATGGCCGGCCGGGAGCGCTGGCGTTCCTCGGCGAGGGCGCCGGACGGAACGGCCGCTCGAGTTTCGCCGACACTGACTTCAGGGCGTTCGGCCCGCGGTTCGGTTTCGCATACTCGATGACTGATCGCACTGTGCTGCGTGGCGGCTATGGGATCTCATATGCGGCGGGCAACGCGGCGGCCGGGTTGCGCCAGAGCCAGGGCTTCTCGCTCGGGTTCAACGCGCAGCCAACACCCGCGAGCACAAACGCCGGCGTGACGCCGGCTTTTTATATCGATGACGGTTTCCCCCACAACTACCGCCGGCCTCCGGTCATCGACCCGGCATTCGCGAACGGTTCCGATATCGCCTATATGGGGCGCGGCGATGGCCGCGTGCCCTACTTCCAGAACTGGGCGTTCAACGTGCAGCGAGAACTGCCCGCATCAGTGCTTGCCGAGGTCGGGTATGTGGGCGTCAAGGGCACGCGGCTCGGCAATAACCTGATCAACGTAAACGAGCTCGATCCGAAGTACCTCTCGCTCGGCACCCTGTTGACGCGCAATATCGCGGATCCGGCTGTCGTGGCAGCGGGCTTCTCACGCCCGTATCCGACATTCAACGGCTCGCTTGCGCAGGCGCTGCGGCCCTATCCGCAGTTCGGCAATATCGTTTCCCGCTCGAATCCCAACGGCAATTCGACATATCACGCGCTGCAGACGAAGCTCGAGAAGCGGTTGTCGCGCGGGGTGACGTTCCTGGCCGCGTACACGTGGTCGAAGTCCATTTCGGACTCGGATATCATCGCGGGTCTTGGTCCGGCGGGCCAGACCTATTACAACCGCCGCCTCGAGAAGGCGATCAGCACGAACGACATCCCGCACAATTTCGCGCTCAGCTACGTCTGGGATCTGCCATTCGGGCGTGGGCGCGCGTTCCTGAACGGCGGAGTACTCGCGACGGCGCTCGGTGGCTGGACCTTCACGGGCATCCACCAATACCAGTCAGGACGGCCGATCGTGCTCACCGCCAACGTCTGGCACCCGCTGTCGGGTCATGGCATCCTGCGGCCGGACGTAGTTCAGGGCGCGCAGCGGCAGCTCGAGTACGAAAAGTTCGATCCCGCGGTGAACCTGTGGATCAACCCGGCGGCCTTCCGGGTGCCGGCGCAGTATCGGTACGGCACGTCGGCGCGTTCATGGGGGGATCTCCGCGCCGACGGATTCATGAACGAGAGCTTCGGCCTGATCAAGCGGACTCCGATCACCGAGCGAGTGAACCTGACGTTTCGCGCCGAGTTCTTCAACGCCCTGAACCGGACGGTGTTCCGCGCTCCCGAGAGCAATGTGAGCAACGCGAACTTCGGCAAGGTCGCGGCACAGGCGAACACGCCTCGGCAGGGGCAGCTGGCGCTGCGCGTCGACTTCTGAGCGTGGCCGCGCTTCGAGTGATCCGGAGCTGATGCTGCTCTCCACCGTCGTCGAAACCTCGCGGCGCGTCGCCGAGACGACAAAGCGGCGGGAAAAGAGCGAGGCACTTGCGGCGTTGCTCCGGCAGCTCATGCCGGATGAGATCGCCGTAGTAGTTCCATATCTGGCCGGCGGGACGCGGCAGGGCCGCGTCGGCATCGGATACGCGATGATTCGCGACGCCATGGCTCCTCCGGCCCCGGAGGCCACGTTGCAGGTGACGGAGGTCGACCGCATGCTGGACGCGTACGCGGACGTGCAGGGAGCCGGGTCGGCGGCGAGGCGCCGCGAGATCGTGCAAGCCGTATTCGCGCGCGCCACCGAAGCCGAGCAGCAGTTCCTCACGGGCCTGCTGATGGGCGAACTGCGGCAGGGCGCGCTCGAGGGCATCATGGTCGAAGCCGTCGCGAAGGCATCGGGCGCGAGCGTCGCCCGCGTACGCCAGGCCGTCATGATGGCCGGCGACATCGCGCCCGTTGCGCGGGCGGCGATGGAGCGGGGCGAGGCCGGACTGAGCCAGTATGACCTGCA
>DASSSG010000133.1:0-4029 GCA_035708545.1 Bryobacteraceae bacterium
CAGCACATCGCTAAGCAGGGCGAGCAGCGAGTAAGCGCAGCTGTGGGCGATTTCCAGGTGCTCGCGCTGCTCTTCGCTGAGCGGTGTCGCGAGTGTCATGTCGATCATGCCGAGTACGCCGTTCATCGGCGTCCGCAGTTCGTGGGACATGTTCGCCAGAAACTCGCTCTTGGCCGCGCTCGCGGCCATGGCATCGTGCATGGCGCGTTCGAGTTCCCCGGTGCGCCGTGCTATGCGTTGCTCCAGCAGCTCCTGCTGTTCGAGCAGCTCCTTCTTTGAAGCGGCGAGTGCGGCCACCATACGATTGAAACTGTCACCCAAAAGCTCGATCTCATCTCCGGTCGGGCTGACCTGAATGGGCTCGAGGCGCCCTTCCTCTACCGATTGGATGCCCTCCTGCAGGAGCTGCAGCGGCTTCGCAAGTATTCGGATCGTCAGTCGATAGATCGCGCTCGCGACGAGGAAGACGACTGCGAACAACAGCAGCCCTTTCGCGACGTCGAAGCTGTCCTTCCGCAAATCGTAGGCGAGAATTACGGCAACAACCCAGAAGACGAGTCCGGCCGTGAACACGAAGAACTTCGAAGCTATCGATCTGTATTGGCGGGGCCGTTTCACGCTGGGAACGCTTTCCGGGGCCGGACGTGGCGAGCGGTTCGGCTTTTCAGATGTGGCGCTAAGACATTATGCCATTCGCGGCGGCGATTTTATATGGGGTTTCAGCCTGATATTCTGGGCCGAAGTGCCCTCATCCAGCCGCCGCCTCGAGACGTCTGTCTGCGGTGTTCCTCTTCGCAATCCGGTGATTGCGGCATCCGGCACGTTCGCTTACGGCATCGAGTTCACCCGTGTCACTGACCTCGCTGCCATTGGCGCTTTTGTTGTGAAGGGACTCTCGCGCGAGCCGATATGCGGCAATCCGGCGCCGCGGATCTGGGAGGCCGACGCCGGTATGATCAACTCGATCGGACTGCAGAACATCGGGGTGCGCGCTTTTGCTTCGGACAAAGCACCGGCGCTGCGGGGACTCGGCACGCCGTATTTCGTGAACGTCTTCGGCTACGCACCCGAGGACTACTGTGAAGTGGTCCGCGTTCTTGAAAACACAGACGGACCCGCGGGTTACGAGCTGAACGTCTCGTGTCCGAACACAAAACGCGGCGGAATCTCCTTCGGCAGCGATCCGATCCTGCTCGGCGAACTGGTTGCGGCGGTTCGGCCTGTCACCCGCCGGCCTGTGATCGTGAAGCTGTCGCCGAATGTCGCGCGTATTCAGCCACTCGCTCTGGCGGCGGCTGAAGCCGGAGCCGACGCGCTGTCGCTGGTCAATACTTTCATCGCGCTCGCGGTGGACGCGCGTACGCGGCGGCCTCGCATTGGCGCCGGATTCGGCGGGTTGTCGGGTCCGGCGATCAAGCCGATCGCGCTGCGTCTGGTCTACGAAGCCGCACAATCCGTGCGAGTGCCGGTAATCGGGCTCGGCGGCATCGCGACAGGCGAGGATGCAGCGGAGTTCCTGATCGCAGGCGCCACTGCCGTCCAGGTAGGCACCGCGACATTCTGGGATCCTGACGCCCCCGCGCGGGTTGCCCGCGAGCTGGATCGCTTCCTGCGCGACGAGAACATCGCAACTGTGGCGCAGCTGACCGGCACTCTTCGGTTTACCACCTCACCATGAAACGAATCTCGACCGACAACGCACCGAAAGCGATCGGACCCTATTCACAGGCGGTTGTACATGCCGGCCTTGTCTGGCTGAGCGGCCAGATTCCGCTCGACCCGGCCACGGGCCAGCTTGTCGAAGGCGACGTCGTGGCGCAGGCCGAGCGCGTGCTCGAGAACATCAGCGCTGTGCTCGCGGCGGCCGGATCGTCGCTCGATCGCGTCCTCAAAACCACGGTCTTCCTCCGCGATATGTCCGACTTTCCGCGGCTGAACGAGGTTTACGGCCGCTATTTCCCGAGCAATGCCCCCGCACGATCGACAGTGCAAGCCGCCCGGCTGCCGCGTGACGTCAGCGTCGAGATCGACTGCGTCGCGGCAGTGGAATAACCGGTCTCGTTAACGCCTGCAGCAACTGTCATCGCCAGTTGCTTCACAACGCGGGCAGAATCGGATCGGGATCAGAACGGCGTCTGTCCGCCGGTGACCGCCAGAACTTCGCCTGCCATATAGCGCGATTCCTCAGAGGCGAGGAATACAAACAACGGCGCAATTTCCGCCGGCTGCGCAGGCCGCTCGTACGCTGTGTCCCCGCCGAAATTTTTCGTCTTCTCAGTCGGCATGGTTGACGGAATCAGCGGTGTCCACACCGGCCCGGGGGCGACGGCGTTCACTCGGATACCTCGCTTCATCGCCATTTGCCCGAGCGCTTTCGTGAAGTTCACGATCGCCGCCTTGGTGGGTGCATAGGCGAGCAGCATCGGACTGGGCCGGTAGGCCTGAATCGAAGCTACATTGATGATCGTCGCTCCGCTGGGCATCCGCGGCAACGCCGCTTTCGACAACCAGAACATCGCGTAGATGTTCGTTTTCATGGTGCGATCGAACTCTTCGGTCGTGAACTCCTCGATCTTCTCGTGCGTGGACTGGAACGCCGCGTTATTGACGAGGATGTCGAGTTTCCCGAGCTCGCGCAGTGTCCGGTCGACGATTTGCATGCAGTGCTGCTCGCTGGTGATGTCGCCCGGCAGCCGCAGCGCGCGGCGGCCGGCCTCGCGCACCCAGCGCTCCGTCTCCTTCGCGTCGCTCTCCTCCTGGGGCAGATATGCGATGGCTACATCGGCTCCTTCGCGCGCAAAAGCAATGGCGACGGCGCGGCCGATGCCGCTGTCGCCGCCCGTGATCAGGGCAGCCTTGCCCTGCAGGCGCCCGTAGCCCTTATAGGACGCCTCGCCATGATCCGCCTTCGGCTTCATTTCCTGGTCGGAGCCGGGCATCGGCTGCTGCTGTTCGGGATACGGCGGTTTCGGGCCCTTCTCTTTGGGATCGCTCACGGAACGTGGACTCCGGAGCACACCCGCACACACCTCGATAACTGTGAAACATATCGCGGACTGCGGCGACGACGATCTCGGGCGCGTCGAGGTGAACCCAGTGGCCGCCCCGCTCGGCGATGATGTGACGGCCTGCGGCGGAAGCCCGCGCAATCGCTTCGTGTTCAGCGCATTGGTCCGCGCTGAGATGCGCGCCTGAGATCACGGCCACCGGAATGGCCGCCGGCTGGGTGCGGCGCGCGAGCGCGCTGCACATCGCAGGCAGCATCGCGAAATGCTCCGCCATTGCGATGAACGGCTCCGCACGCGACCAGTGCGCGCGGATGACGGGAAGCAACTCGGGTGGAAGCTTGCGCAACTCCCCGATGATGCGGTCGATCGCGGAGGCACCGCGTCCGCCGCTCACGGCCGCCATCGTCCTCGGTACACGCCGCGCACCCGCCGATGCCAGCGTGAGCGCGAGCCGCACGAATCCGATGCGCCCGAGCCAGGCGCCGCGCCGGGCCAGCCGCACCCCACGCGCCAGCAGCGCCTGCCGATCAGCGCTCGGATCGGACCACTCGACCAGTAAAGCCGGATCAACCAGAACCAAACTCGCAACCTCGTCCGGATGCATGCGCGCATATAGCTGCGTGATAAGACCGCCGAACGAGTGGCCAACCAGGATGTACGGCGGCTCCTCGCGGGCCGCATGGAGCAGCTCACGCAACTCGCTGACCAGCGTTTCGGGCGTGCGCGGCGTGCGTGGCCGATCGCTCCACGCGTACCCCGCACGGTCGTATACGCACACGCGCGCAAACCCGGCGATCTCACGCCGGACGCGATCCCAGTTGATGCTCGAGGCAGCGATGCCCGATTCGAAAACCACCGTCGGGCGCCCTTCCCCCGCAGACACGATGTGCATCCGCTGCCCGCCGACGCTGATCAACCTCCCGGGAGGGCCGTAGCGGCGCGCGTCGAGAAATCGCCCAAGCAGTTGGTAACAAATACCGAGCGCGATGATGCCAAATGGGATAATCAACAGGTGCACTCG
>DASSSG010000134.1:0-3682 GCA_035708545.1 Bryobacteraceae bacterium
ATGGTGCTGCAGACACTCGACGTGATGGGCGCACAGCACGGTTTTGGTCTGGCGAAACGCATCCAGCAGATTTCGGCGGGCGCGCTCGATCTCAACCAGGGCACCCTCTATCCTGCGCTGCTCCGGCTCGAGCAACGGGGCTGGATTCGGTCGCGCTGGGGAGTTTCGGACAATAACCGACGCGCGAAATTCTACGAGCTTACCAGCGGCGGCAAGCGGCAGCTCGCGAGCGAGCGCCGCAACTGGCAGCGTACGGTGGCCCTGATGGATCGATTCCTCGAGGCCGCACCCCAGGAGTAACCGGTGCGCACGTTCTGGAGTCGCGTCGTCGGGCTGTTTCTGAGGCGCCGGCTCGAGTGCGACCTCGCCGACGAGTTCGGGTCGCATCTGGAGATGCTCGAAGACGAATATCGACAGCGCGGCATGGATGCGCGCAGCGCTCGCGCGGCCGCACGCCGCGACTTCGGAAATGTCGAGCAGGTCAGAGAGATGTATCGGGACGCGCGCGGCTGGCCGGTTGTCGAGAACCTGCTGCGGGACATCCGCTACACCGCGCGGGGGCTGTGCGGAACACCGGGATTCACGGCAGCGGCGGTGCTCTCGCTCGCCCTGGGCATCGGCGCGAATACCGCGATCTTCTCTTTCGTCAACGCACTGCTCCTGCGCATGCTGCCTGTCGAAAGGCCGGAAGAACTCCTGGCACTCCACCGAATCGGTGGCTGGGGCTCCGGCTATGTCGCCTGGCCCATGTACCTCCGGCTGCGGGAGCTGAACAACGTGTTCGAGGGAGTGCTGGCGCGCAGCGGTGTATGGAAGGTGCGGCTCGACACAGGCACAGAGCGAACCGATTTCGTTCATCGCGAGTTCGTGTCGGGGAACTACTTCAGCGTGCTTGGCATCGAACCCGCCCTCGGGCGGCTGATCACCGACGGCGACAGCCGCGTGCCGCAGGGCCATCCTGTGGCTGTCCTGAGCTACGACTGCTGGCGGAATCGGTTTGCCGGCGACCCACACATTCTCGGGCGCGTTCTGAACGTGGACGACCAGGCGCTCACGATTATCGGCGTCGCGCAGCCGCGGTTCCGAGGTGTCGAACTCGGCAAAGCCGCCGAGATCTGGGTTCCCGCGATGATGCACCGCGTGAACTTTACAAACCCGGGCTCGCACTGGGCCTGGATGCTCGCGCGACCGCGCCCGGGTGTGAGCCGCCAGCACATTCAGGCCGTGGTAAACGCCGCGGTCGCGAGGTATCTGGCTGATCAGTTCGGCGGCAGGCCCGACAATCCGTTCCGGCGCCGCTCCATGGAGCAGAGAATCGAGATCCGCAGCGGCGGCGTTGGAATCTCGCAACTGCGTGACAACTTCCGGCGCCCGCTCGACGTGCTGATGGTGCTCGTGGTGGTGGTGCTGCTGGCCACGTGCGTGAATATTGCCAATCTGTTGCTGGCGCGCGCGGCCGCGCGACGCCGCGACGCTGCCGTCCGGTTGTGCCTGGGCGCCAGCCGAGGACGACTGCTCCAGCAGTGCCTGCTCGAGAGTACGTTTCTGGCGGCGGCCGGCGGAGCGCTGGGGCTGCTGTCAGCAATCGCCGGCAGCCGTTACATCCTTATGTTTCTGCCGGCAGCGGGCGACACCGTCCCGCTCGACATCACACCAGATGCGACAGTGCTGCTGTTCACCGGTGTTGTCGCGATGGCGTCCGCATTCCTGTTCGGTTTTGCACCGGCGATGCGCGCCACCGCGGTCGATCCCATCTCGGGTTTGCGCGGGGTTGCCGGCTCCGCAGTGCGGCGCGTGCGGCTGCGCGAGGGCCTGCTCGTGGTGCAGGTTGCGTTGTCAGTTCTGCTGGTCGGCGCCGCCGTCACGTTCGTCCACACACTGATTGAACTGCGCTCCGTCGATCCCGGATTTCGGCATACCTCGGTAATCAGCTTTGGTCTCGATTACCCGCGCGCATGGAACCAGACACAACGCACGTCCCTGAGAACACGCCTGCTGGAACGCGCCGCCGCTCTTCCGGGTGTCCTCGCCGTGGCTGCCGGCTTTCCGGGCCCCTATCGCACGGGGTCGTCGAGTTCGGGAGTGCGTGTCCACGGATTGGAGGGGACTGCCGGTATCCGCGAGAGTGTGTCTGCGCAGGTGGTAACACCGGGGTATTTCGAAACCATTGGCGCCACGATTTTGTACGGCCGAGGTCTCGAGGGCAGCGACAGTACGGGCGCCCGCAGGGTCGCGGTGGTCAATGAGGCTTTCGCGCGCCACTTCTTCGGCACCGGGGATCCAATCGGGCGCACTCTCACGTTTGAGGACGGGAAACCGCAGAGCGGCGCAACGACGTTCATTGTCGGCATCGTTCGCAATATGCTGCACGACGGATTGCGAGCGTCTCCGGAGCCGGTGATCTACGTGCCGGCCGCACAGAAGAGCACCGCAGCGGAGCCGATCGTGCTCGTGCGTGCCGAACTTCCGGCCGAACGCGTGCTCGCGAGCATACGCGCCGTGCTGGCCGGCGTCGATCCGACGGTATCACTCGATGATGCGCGCACGATCGCGCAGCGGATCGCCGACTCGATCTTCCTCGATCGGATACTGGCGATCGTCAGCGGATTCTTCGGCGTGCTCGCGC
Source organism: Bryobacteraceae bacterium (assembly GCA_035708545.1). GTDB lineage: Bacteria > Acidobacteriota > Terriglobia > Bryobacterales > Bryobacteraceae > DASSSG01. The sequence continues at coordinate 2,627 of DASSSG010000134.1, forward strand.
TGGTGCTCGTGATCGTGGGCCTCTACGGCGTGATGGCATACACGGTGGCGCGGCGGACGAGTGAGATCGGTATCCGGCTGGCCCTCGGGGCCGAGCGCACGCGCGTGGTGCGGCTGATCCTGAGCGAAGCTCTGGTGTTGATCGCGCTCGGCGCAGCCGCCGGCGTGCCGGTCGCGCTCGCTGCGCGCCGTGTGGCAGCGAGCCTGCTGTTCGGTGTGCCGGCAGACAACGGCGCCGCCATGACGATCACCGCCGGCGCGCTGCTCGCCACCGGTCTCACCGCGGCGCTGATCCCGGCGTGGCGGGCCGCATCGATACGCCCGATCGACGCACTGCGGCACGAGTAGCGCGATTCAGTCGATCACTTCGACGCGGTAGTCCTCGATGACAGGATTCGCCAGCACGTCGCGCGCGATCTGTTCGATCTCGGCCACTGCCTGCGCGCGCTCGGTCCCGTCCGCGACCGCGATGTCGAAGTATTTGCCCTGGCGCACATCGGCGACGAGCTTGTGCCCGTGCGCATTGAGCGCTGATCGGATGGTCTGGCCCTGAGGATCGAGCACCGTCGGCTTCAAAGATACAAACACCCGCGCTTTCATTGTCTTCCCCACCTTACAATAGGTGTAACGCCATGTGCGGAATCGTGGGATATATAGGCAGCAGGAAAGCTGTTCCCATCATCCTGGAGGGGCTGCGCCGGCTCGAGTATCGCGGATATGATTCGGCCGGAATTGCCGTGTACGCCAACGGCGACGGCCTCGCCGTGCGTCGCGCCGAGGGCAAGCTGCGCAACCTCGAAGAAGTTGTCCGCACGAATCCGCTCGAGGGCAGCTATGGGATCGGGCATACACGCTGGGCGACGCACGGGCGTCCGTGTGAAGAGAACGCGCATCCACACCGCGACTGCACGGGCGGCATAGTGGTCGTTCACAACGGCATCGTCGAGAACTACCTGCAGCTGAAGCATACGCTCGAATCGGAAGGGCACAGGTTCACCACCGAGACCGACACCGAGGTTATCGCGCACCTCATCGAGAAATATTTCAATGGCAATCT
>DASSSG010000135.1:0-3296 GCA_035708545.1 Bryobacteraceae bacterium
CGAGATCCGATTCGTAGTTGCGGATGGTGTGCTCGGAGCTGTTCTCGCGTTTCAGCTCGGCGACGTACGCCGCGACCAGCTCACGCAAAGACGCCGAGGTGCTCATCCATAGCCTCCTGTGCGCGGCGGCAGACCTCCGCGTGACGAGCCTTCCTGTCGCGGCGCAGGCGAGTACCCATCTCCTCGTCGAGCGCGGGCAGCAGGTCGAAGGTGATGTTCGCGGGCTGGTAATTGCGAACCTCCGCGTTCGAGATGTAATGCGCGAGCGATCCCAGCGCAGTGGCGCGCGGAAACGCCCGCGGCTCGTCACCTCGCGCGAGCGCGGCCGCATTGCGGCCCGCTGTCATTCCCGTCGCGATTGCCTCCGTGTAGCCCTCGGTCCCGCATATCTGGCCGGCGAAAAGAATATGAGGTCGAGCGCGCATCTGCAGCGTGGGGGCGAGCAGCGCGGGTGCGTTGACATAGGTGTTCCGGTGAATCTGTCCGTAGCGCAGAAACTCCGCGTGTTCGAGGCCGGGGATCATACGCAGGATGCGCGCCTGTTCGCCGAACCTGAGGTGATTCTGAAATCCGACGAGGTTATAGCTCGAGGCCCGCAGATCCTCCTGCCGAAGCTGCACAGCAGCGTATGGCCGGCGGCCGGTGCGCGGGTCGGTCAGGCCAACCGGCTTCATCGGTCCGAAACGCAGAGTGTCGCGGCCCCGGCGCGCCAGCTCCTCCAGCGGGAGGCAGGCCTCGAAGAACGGAATCTTCTCGTCGAAACAGGATTCGTACGTCTGGGCGGCGAGCACGGCGTCGACGAAACTCTCGTATTGATCCCGGCTCATCGGGCAGTTCAGATAATCGTCGCCCCCGTCGAGCGACTTGCCATAACGCGAGGCGCGGAAGGCGATCGTCATGTCGATCGTGTCGGCGTCCACGATGGGACTGATGGCGTCGTAGAAGCAGAGGTGCTCGGATCCGGTCAGGCGCGCGATATCGGCGGCGAGCGCATCGCTCGTCAGCGGACCGGTTGCGACAATTGTGATGCCGTCGTCCGGAACGCGGGTTACTTCTTCACGTCGGATCGCGACCAGCGGGTGCGTGCTGAGCGCATTCGTGATCTCAGCCGAGAAGAAGGCGCGATCGACGGTGAGCGCATGGCCGCCGGGAACGCGGGCCGCCTCCGCGGCCCCGAGGACCAGCGAGCCCAGCTTTCGTAATTCATTCTTGAGAAGCCACGGCGCCGTGTTCTCGGACTCGCTCTTGAGCGAATTGGAACAGACGAGCTCGGCAAAGCCGCCGGTCTTGTGCGCGGCGGTTTGCACGCGCGGGCGCATTTCATACAGCAGGACCGGGACGCCCACGGACGCGATCTGCCACGCAGCTTCCGAGCCGGCGAGACCCGCTCCGACAACTGTGACGGCCGCGCTGCGCATGCCCTGATATGATTCTCGCGTATGCTCGACAGTCCTCTCTCACGGCGAACCGTTCTGGGCAGCGCCGCCGCGCTGACGGCCGCGTCGTACCAGCGCGTGCTGGGCGCGAACGAACGCATCTCGCTCGGACTCATCGGCTGCGGCGAGCGCGGCGTCGGGGTGATGCGGACCTTCGTAAACACCGATCGTGTCGAGGTCCCGGTGGTGTGCGACGTGTGGGCGGAGCGGATCGACGTTGCGCGGAAGGTGGCCATCAACGCGAAGGGGACCCCCGATCACCGGGCGGTGCTCGATTCAAAAGTCGATGCAGTGCTGATCGCGACGCCTGACCACTGGCACTGCCCGATCGCCATCGATGCCCTCAGGGCCGGTAAGGACGTATACGTGGAGAAGCCGCTGAGCCTGACGATTCCGGAGGGCGCGGAGGTGGTCAAGGCCGCGCGCGTCAACAATCGGGTCTGTCAGGTCGGAATGCAGCAGAGGTCGGGCAAGCACTACATCGAGGCGAAGAACGAAATCGTCAGGGCGGGCAAGCTGGGCAAGATCACGCTCGCTCGCACCTGGTGGCACGGCAACACATATCACCTTCGCAAAGCTCCGGAGCGGCTGCAGACGCGGCCGTCGAACCTCGACTGGGCGCGCTTCCTCGGGCCGGTGAAATGGCGCGAGTACGATCCGCAGCAATACTACAATTTTCGCGCGTACCTCGAGTATGGCGGCGGGCAGGTGACCGATCTGTTTACGCACTGGATCGATGTGGTTCACATGTTCATGGACCAGGACAACCCGATCTCGGCGGTCGCGGCCGGCGGCGTGTATCACTACAAGGACGGCCGCACCGCGCCGGACACGATCAACCTGCTGCTCGAGTATCCGGGCGAGTGGACGGCTACGTTCGAAGCGACGCTGGTGCCGGGCATCACGGGCGCGGCCGTGGAGCTTTGTGGGACGGAAGGGCGGCTCTGGATCGATCGCGGCCGGTACGAGTTCTGGCAGGTGCCGGAGCGCGGCACACCGCGACCGGCCGGTCCGCGGGAACCTACCGTGATGGTGAAGGCGGACCGGGATCAGACGATCGACCATGTCGAGAATTTCCTCGATTGCGTGAGGTCGAGAAAGTTGCCAAACGGAGACGTGTGGATCGGGCACCGCTCGGCCGTGGCCTCGCACCTTGGAAACATTGCTTATCTGCAGAAGCGGCGACTGCGCTTCGATCCGCACCGGGAAGAAATTCTTCCGCTGTAGCAGCCGGCATCCGTGTTTGCGAGCGTTACGACCGGGAGATTCTGCGGGCACGCAGGAACGAGGTGACCGCGAAGTACGTCATCACCACGACCCACAGAACCGGTACTACGACCGTGACTGGGCTTTCCGGCTCCCTGATTTGGGGCCATGAGCGCACCAGCCCGACCACCGCCAGCACGAGAAAAAAGAAGCCGATAATCTCGTTCCACAGCACGCGGAGAGGGCGGATGATGCCCGGAATCACATGTTTGAAGAACGCTCGGAGCACGGGGGCGGGTACAGAGCCCATCGTAACAGCTATGTACTACCGGTGAACAAACTTGTAGCTTTGCGTTGCGAATGCCGATAAGATACTGGAAACGAAGCGCTGCTGGTCCCGAAAGCCGGGACCCGAGTGGCCTTTGGAACGGTGAACCGGGTGTCGTGAGGTTTGATGTGCAACGGTTCCTTTCTCACTGACATCCATTACGTTAGGAGTTGTTACCGCCCGGGAGAGGGGCACAACGTGGACGATCGACTGAAGGAACTGATGCAGGAGCTCGGTAATGCGATCAACGAGTCGCTCTCGGACTCGGACCGTATTGCCGGAGCGATCGGCGAAATCAAACAGGCGGGCTATGATGTCTTTCTCGT
>DASSSG010000136.1:0-2027 GCA_035708545.1 Bryobacteraceae bacterium
GATCGGAGCGGGCCCGCGGCCTGGCGGCCGGACGCGATCGGCAAGCATGCCGGGCGGCTCGGCAATCGTGTTCATGTTGCGTTGCCCCAGCAGGGACCCCGCACGTTTGAGCACGGATGGCGCGATCAGTTCGTCACACAACCATGCAGTCCAGCCGATACCGCGAGCAGCGAAGTGCACAGCACCCGATGTGAGGCACCGCTCGAGTTCGGAATCGGTTTCGATGCGCGCCGTCAGCATCAGCGAATTGAAGACCGAGAAGTCCAGCCCGGAAGATGCGATAGTCACGCCTGGATACTCGCGCGCCTCGCCGGCCGGAGTAACCACACTGTAAGCGCGCATGGCCTCGCGAAGATTGGCTTCGACAACGAGCGCTGGCGACAGCGCGGGTCCGGCCATGGCCGCGATTACATCAGACTGAGCGGGTCAACGTCAATGACGACCGCGGTCGCACTCCACTTCTGCTCGAGAGTCCAGTGGCGCAGCCCGTGCAGCGTCTCGTTGAGTGTCCGGCGGCTCGCGGCCTTGAGCAGCAACTGATAACGAAACTCTTTCTTCAGGCGCGGTACGGGTGCTTCGGCCGGCCCGAGCACCATCAGACCCTCGGGGGCTGGTGTGAGCAGATGCGCCAGTTCGCCCGACATGCGCATTGCATCCTCCTGTTTCTCATGGCGGACGAGCACATTGGCGAGCGCGCTGAACGGCGGATAGCGCATGAGCCTGCGAAACTGCAGCTCCTTTGCGTAGAAGCCGTCGAAATCGTGCTCGGCGGCGAAGCGAATGGCATAGTGGTCCGGGTTGATCGTCTGCACAAGCACCTTGCCGGGAAGATTGCCGCGTCCGGCGCGCCCGGCTACCTGGGTCAGCAACTGGAAGGTGCGTTCGGCCGCACGAAAATCGGGCATGCCGAGTCCGATGTCGGCGGAAACGACGCCGACGAGCGTCACGTTCGGGATATCGTGACCCTTCGCGATCATCTGCGTACCGACCAGAATGTCAAAGCTCCGCGAGCGGAATCCGTGCAGAATCGTTTCGAAGTGCCGTTTGCCGCTGACGGTGTCGCGATCGAGACGCGCGATGCGGGCGGTCGGGAACTGCTCGTGCAACTCGTCCTCGACTCTCTCCGAACCGACGCCCAGGAACTGGACATATTCGCTGCCGCACTTCGGGCACACGCGTGGAACCTTCTCTGCGTAACCGCAATAGTGGCAGAGCATGCGGCGATCTCGGCGGTGGTACGTGAGCGTCACGGCGCAGTTGACGCACTGCAGGCGCTCGCCGCAGGCGCGGCACGCCGCGAAGCTGGAGAAGCCGCGCCGGTTGTGCAGAAGCATCACCTGCTCGCCGCTTTCGAGCCGCTGGACAATCGCATCGCGCAGGCGGCGCGAAAAGTTCGATTGTTTCCTGGTCTCGAGAAACTCCTGGCGCATGTCGATGAGTTCGACATGCGGGAGCGGCCGCTGCTCGATACGCTCGGGCAAGGTGAGCAGTTTGTACTTGCCCCGTTCGACGTTGTACCGGGTTTCGAGGCTCGGAGTTGCGGAGCCCAGAATCGCGATCGCGCCGGCAGCCTGCGCTCGCACGACTGCCACGTCGCGGCCGTTATATCGGGGGGTGTCCTGCTGCTTGTAACTGTGGTCGTGCTCCTCGTCGATGATGACGAGGCCGAGATCCTGCACCGGCGCGAAGACTGCCGAACGCGTGCCGACCACTACGCTGGCCGCGCCCGACCGGATGCGGCGCCATTGCTCGGCGCGCTCGGCGTCCAGAAAGGCGGAGTGGAGGATCGCGATGCGGTCGCCGAAGCGCTGGTGGAAACTGGCGGCTACGGCCGGTGTGAGCGCGATTTCGGGCACCAGCAGGAGCGCGCCCCGGCCGAGAGCGAGAGCCGCTTCGATGCCGCGAAGATAAACCTCCGTCTTGCCCGAACCTGTAACACCGTGCAGCAGGAACGGCTGAAAACGTTTTGTCCCGAGGGCGGCTTTCACCTCCGCAAGCGCCGCTTCCTGATATGCCGTCAGATGCAC
>DASSSG010000137.1:0-2513 GCA_035708545.1 Bryobacteraceae bacterium
GGCCTGGGTCTATGAACTCCCGGCCGGCAGGGGCAGGCATTATGATACCCGGGGCATTGTCGATGCCATCATCGGCGGCTGGAACATCAGCGGCCAGTTCAGCGCTTACACGGGAACGCCGTTTACGGTCGGCGGCAGCGGCCAGTCGCTTCGCTGCGCGGGTTCCACGGCCTGCAACCAGACGGCAGACCTGGTGCGGCCGCTCGTGAAGGTCGGCAGGAAGGGTCCGGGGCAGGCCTATTACGATCCGAACTCGTTCCGCGATCCGCTCGTATTCTTCAACCCGAACAACCCGGTATACCGTCCGGGCACCACGGGACGGAACGCGTTCCGCGGGCCGGGTTTCTGGCGGCTTGATCCGCTGCTCTCGAAGACGTTCACGATCACTGAACGCGTCCGCACGGAGTTCCGGGCGGAGGCGTTCAACATCACCAACACCCCGCGCTGGGACAATCCCAACACGGGTTCGGGCGGCCTCGTGCTGGCCAATCCGTCGGATCCGCTCAACAGCCCGATCAGCCGCACGAACAACTTCATGTCGATCACGGGTGCCGGAGGCCTGCGGTCTGTCCGCTTCGGCCTGCGAACGACCTTTTAGTCAATCAGAGAGGCGCGGAGCGGTTTCCGCGCCTCATCTTCTCACGGCTTCGTCGCCGTCGGGCTCGTTGGGTCCTTCGGCGTCACCGGCGTATCCGGCGAAGATGGTCTCGTAGTCGTCGGATCGACGCCCGGCTTCGTCTTTGGGAACGTCTTGGGCGTGCGCGGCTCCGTTGGATCCGGGTTGGTCGGATCCATGGGCCGCGTTTGTGGCGCCGTGCTCTTTCGGGAGCTGTCGTTTGCCGTCCGGTGCCGCGTTTCGGACTGCCTTTGTTTCTGCCGGGACTGGGATTTCTTCGCGGTTGTCTTATGCGAGGAATCCGCCGACTCCGTCGCGTAAGTTGATCCGGCGAGGGCCAGTGCGGCAGCGATTGCGGCCAATCAGAGTGCTTTCATAGCGGCCTCCATTGCAAGTACTCCGCCAGACACAACACCCGTTTGTTCAACAACTTAGGAATCGAAAATAAGGGAAAATCTAACGGTAGCAGTAATACTTATGAGCGCAAGTCGGCTGCGAGCCGCCCCACCAGCTCCACATTCTCCGAGATTTCGTCCTTGAAACGCGGGCACATGCCAACGATCACCGGGTCCTGCGGTTTGATATTGGCGAGCACGAAGCGCATCGCCGATTCCATCTGTTCCGGACGATTGCTGTTCCGTCCCGCGCCGAAGACCTTGAACGCGAAGCAGGTCTTTTTCGTCTGTCGCACCGCCGCGCACATGCGGCTCGGGTCCTTCTCCATGAACGCCTCGCCGAGCGGCGCCTCGCCGAACTCCTTCCGCGTCTCCTCGGCCGTGCGGCTGACGCGATACATGCAAGTCATGTAGTAATCGACCGGCCAGCCGCGCTCCTCGATGTACTCGAGCACGGCGGGATTGTGCATCGACACTCCGGCGGGGGCGCCCGCGTCATGCACAGCGTTGACGAAATCGCGGACGACACTCATCTGTCCGTTGCGGAAGCGTTCGTCGGTGCGATTGCCGTGATGCCCGATCCCGATGAAGCCGAGCTTCGCGACGGCCGGGAGCAGCTTCCAATTCTTCATGAGCTCGAAATCGGCCAGCAGCAGCACGTTCATCTTGCCGCCCTCGGCGCGATAACGCCTGAAGTCTTCGATGGTCGGGTCGTTATAGTGGACCTGCCAGGTGTTGATGCCCGCCTGCTCGGCGCGCTTCAGCACCTCGATGCGGCGCTCGGGTGTGTAGTAATCGCGCATGAATCTGTCGAGAAGCGAATTGAAATGGGAGTAGCCGTAGAACGGATTCGACCCGATGACAAGGCGAGTGAGATCATGGTCGCGGAAGCGGACGGTCGGGAGCTTCGCGGCAGGCCGGACAGCCTGCGAGGCCGCCGCAGCCCACGGGGCGGCGCCGCTGAGCGTGGCTGCGGACCTGATAAACGACCGGCGGGAGGTGGACATCTTACGGCAAATGCGTGCACTTTCGCTGCCATCGAAACCTGCAGCGGAACCGGCCTCGTCGGCGTCCGGCGCGTTCCAGCGGTATGCGTGGGCGGTTGTCGCGTGCAACGTGCTGGTCGTGCTCTGGGGCGCCTACGTGCGCGCCACCGGTTCCGGAGCGGGCTGCGGCAGCCACTGGCCCCTGTGCAATGGCGCCGTACTCCCGCGTGAGCCGGCCGCGGCAACCATCATCGAGTTCACACATCGCACGACCAGCGGGATCGCGCTGCTGTCGGTTGCCGCGCTTGTCGTGTGGGCGTTCCGGGTCTATCCCGCGACGCACCGCGTGCGGCGCGCCGCTTTGTTCGCGCTTGTATTTATCGTGATCGAAGCGCTGCTGGGCGCGGGTTTGGTTCTCTTTCGCCTTGTGGCCGAGAATTCCTCGCCGGCGCGTGCTGCCTATTTGTCGGCACATCTGGCGAACACGCTCGTGCTTCTGGGCCTGCTCGCCGCGAC
>DASSSG010000138.1:0-4720 GCA_035708545.1 Bryobacteraceae bacterium
GTGCTACTGCCTCCTTGATCGTCTGCAGATTGTCAAAGTGCATCACGACGTTCACATCCACGCCCACCGATCGCAGATATCGGTCTACATCGCGGCGGATGGGCAGATCCTCATCGAATGCGACAAAGTCCAGGCCCTGCAGCTCGTCGGGCCGCGCTGCGGACCTGTGCGTCAGCGGGTGGCCAGGCGCCGCAGCCACCACCATCTCCTCGGATCGCCACGGGATCACCGCCAGTTCTCGTGTCGGCTCCGGATAGCTTACGAGGCCTATATCCGCGCGGTCGCCCGCGACGGCTTCGTAGATCTTCTCAGGCCGCAGATACTCGACATCGAGCCGCGCCTGCGGAGCGCGCCGCCGAAACTCGTCCTCGAGATCAGACATCTCGGACAAGCCGATCGAGTAAATCGCGGCGACTCGCACGGTGCCCTGAATTTCCGACTTGTGGACTTCGAGTTCGCGCAGGCAGTCGTCCCAGCGCCGCAGGATGTCCCTGCACGTGTCGTTGCAGATGCGGCCCGCCTCCGTTAACGTGAATGGCCGAGTGGAACGGTCGAGCAGCACTACACCGAGCGAGCGCTCGAGTTCCTGAAGCTGCTGGCTCGCCGCCGAGGCGCTTACCCCGTTCAGCTCGCCGCCTTTCGAGACGCTGCGGGTCTGGACAATGTCGCGGAAGAGCTGGAGTGTATTGAAGCTCGTCACCGGTCTTGGATTCTCAGCTGTAACCGTTTCGTAACAGACATGTTCCAGCTAACCCACCCCACAGTATACGTTAAGAAAAACTGCAAGTAAAGCACCAGCAGATTCACTTTACCTAAAATTGACGGGATGCTATACTGCCCTTACACGCCAGGTGGCGCGATGGACGTGGACATTTCTGTTCGCAACGGCCTGCCTCCAGCTCAGGGTCTGTACGATCCCCGCAACGAACGCGATGCGTGCGGTATCGGCTTCGTGGCGAACATCAACGGCGAGCGCTCGCACGAGATCATCAGGAAGGGCATCCAGATCCTCGTTAACCTGACGCACCGCGGAGCATGCGGGTGCGATCCGGAGACGGGTGATGGCGCGGGTATCCTGATCCAGATCCCGCACGAGTTCTTCGCGCGCGAATGCGCGAGGCTGGGCTTCACCCTGCCGGTGCCCGGCGAGTATGGCGTCGGCATGGTGTTCCTGCCCGTTGAGCGGCAGCAGCGTCTGTTGTGCGAGGGCATTCTCGAGCGGATTACGCGGGAAGAGGGGCTGGAGGTCCTCGGTTGGCGCGACACCCCTGTCAACGTCACGGCTATCGGACGCATCGCGCGCGGCTCACAGCCCTATATCCAGCAGATTTTCATCCGCGCGGCGAGCGGCATGACCCAGGATGAGCTCGAGCGCAAGCTGTACGTCGTGCGCAAGCGTGCCGAGACCGACATCGCCGCCGGCGACATCCGCGACAAAGACTTTTTCTACGTTCCGTCGCTGTCCTCGCGAACGATCGTCTATAAGGGACTGCTGCTCGCTCCTCAGATCGCCGAGTTTTACGGCGAGCTCTCCGATGCCGATGCGCTGAGTGCATTCTGTCTTGTCCACCAGCGCTTCTCGACCAACACGTTCCCGACATGGCAGCTGGCGCATCCGTTCCGTTATATCTGCCACAACGGTGAGATCAACACGCTGAAGGGCAACGTGAACTGGATGTACGCGCGCCAGAAGGTGCTCGCATCCCCGCTGTTCGGCGACGACATTCGCAAGTTGTTTCCCATCATCGCGCCTGGTGGCAGCGATTCCGCGAGCCTCGACAACGCCGTCGAGATGCTGACGCTCGCCGGCCGCGAGCTGCCGCATGTGATGGCAATGCTGATCCCCGAAGCATGGGATGCGGATACGACCATGCCCGGCGAAAAGCGGGCGTTTTACGAGTATCACGCCTCACTGATGGAGCCCTGGGACGGTCCCGCCGCCGTCGCGTTTACGGACGGGCGCGTGATCGGGGCAACGCTCGATCGCAACGGCCTTCGTCCCGCCCGCTATCTGGTCACGCACGACGGCCTGGTGGTCATGGCTTCCGAAACCGGCGTGTTGCCGATCCGTCCGGAAGACGTGAAGTACAAAGGCCGGCTGCAGCCGGGCAAAATGCTGCTCGTCGATCTCGAGCAGAAACGCATCGTTCCGGATGAGGAGCTGAAGGCTGGCCTGGCCGCCCGGCGGCCGTACGCCGAGTGGATCAAAGAGAATCAGATCAATCTCGACAAGCTGCCCGAGCCGCCTCGTGTATACGAGAGCGACAGCGAGACGCTGCTCCAGCGGCAGCGCTGCTTCGGCTTCACCGAAGAGGACATCCGCATGCTCATGCTGCCGATGGCCGGCAGCGGCGAGGAGGCCGTCGGATCGATGGGCACCGACACGCCGCTCGCGTGTCTTTCCGACAAGCCGCAGCCGCTCTTCAACTATTTCAAGCAGCTGTTCGCGCAGGTTACCAATCCGCCGATCGATCCGATTCGCGAAGAGCTCGTCATGTCGCTCACGAGTTATCTCGGCACCGAGCGGAACATACTGGCCGAAACACCGCAGCACTGCCATACGCTCAAGCTCCAGCACCCGATTCTGACGAACCGCGATCTCGAGAAGCTGCGGAGGGTCAGCTGGGGCGACTTTCTCGCCTGCACACTGCCGACGCTGTTTTCCGTGAGCGGCGGCGCTGAGAGCCTCGAGAAGGCACTGCGAGGACTGTGCCGGCGCGCATCGCTCTCCATCAAGGCCGGGTACACGGTCCTGATCCTTTCCGACCGCGGCGTCGATGAGGATCACGCTCCCATTCCCAGCCTGCTCGCCCTCACGGCCGTTCACAATCACCTGATTCGCGAAGGGACGCGCACTCAGGTCGCGCTGATTGTCGAATCCGGCGAGCCGCGCGAGGTCATGCATTTCTGCCTGCTCATCGGGTACGGAGCGAGTGCCGTCAACCCTTACCTCGCGATCGAAACGCTGGAGGACGCGGCGGCGCGCGGCCTCCTGCCGGAGGGCGTGACCTTTGATAAGGCGCTGAAGAATTACAAGAAAGCGCTCAACAAGGGGCTGCTGAAAGTCTTCTCGAAGATGGGAATCTCCACGCTCCAGAGCTATCGCGGGGCGCAGATTTTCGAGGCGATCGGCCTGAACAAAGACGTGGTCGAGAAGTACTTCACCGGAACGTCTTCACGCATCGAAGGCGTCGGTCTGGACGTGCTCGCGCGCGAGGCTGAGTTGAAGCATGAGCATGCGTTCAAGCCGCTCATCGAGACCTCGGATACGGAACTCGACGTGGGCGGTCAGTATCACTACCGCGTGCGGGGCGAGTATCATCTTCTCAACCCGCTGACCATCTCAAAACTGCAGCACGCAGTCCGCCAGAACCGGTTCGAAACGTTCGCCGAATATACGCAGCTGATCAACGATCAGTCGCGGCAGCTCTGCACCATCCGCGGTTTGATGAAGCTGAAAAGGGCCGCGAAACCGGTGCCGCTCGAAGAAGTGGAACCGGCGAGCGAGATCGTGAAGCGTTTCGCGACCGGCGCCATGAGCTACGGCTCGATCAGCAGGGAAGCGCACGAAAACCTCGCGATCGCGATGAACCGCATCGGCGGCCGATCCAATACCGGCGAGGGCGGGGAAGACGAAGATCGATTCCGGCCCGATCCCAATGGCGACTGGCGGCGCAGCGCCATCAAGCAGGTCGCGTCCGGCCGTTTTGGCGTCACTGCAAACTATCTCGTCAACGCGGATGAGCTGCAGATCAAGATCGCCCAGGGCGCAAAGCCCGGCGAGGGCGGCCAGCTTCCCGGTCACAAGGTCGACGCGAACATAGCGCGCACGCGGCATTCGATTCCCGGCGTCGGGCTGATCTCACCGCCGCCGCACCATGACATTTACTCGATCGAAGATCTCGCGCAGCTCATCTACGACCTGAAGAACGTCAATCCTCGCGCGCGGGTTTCGGTCAAGCTCGTGGCGGAAGTGGGCGTCGGCACCGTCGCTGCCGGCGTCTCCAAGGCGCATGCCGATCTGGTCCTCATCTCCGGCCATGATGGCGGAACGGGCGCGTCGCCGCTGACCTCGATCAAGCACGCCGGCATCCCGTGGGAGCTCGGACTGGCCGAAACGCAGCAGGTTCTCGTCATGAACGACCTGCGCAGCCGGATTCGCGTGCAGACCGACGGGAAGCTGTGTACCGGGCGCGATGTGGCCATCGCCGCGCTGCTCGGGGCCGAGGAGTTCGGCTTTTCTACAGCGCCGCTGGTCAGCATGGGTTGCATCATGATGCGCAAGTGCCACCTGAATACCTGCCCGGTAGGCATCGCCACGCAGGATCCGAGACTGCGTGCGAAATTCGCGGGCACGCCCGAACATGTCATCAACTTTTTCTTCTTCGTCGCCGAGGAGCTGCGGCAGATCATGGCGGAAATGGGTTTTCGCCGTGTCGATGACATGATTGGCCGCGTCGACATGATCGAAATGCAGGATGCCATCGATCACTGGAAAGCTCGCGGGATCGACCTCTCTTCGATTCTGTTCAACCCGCAGGTGCCCGGGCGCGTGGGCCGCCGCTGCACCATCGCGCAGGATCACGGCCTCGAGCGGGCACTCGATTACAAGCTGATCGAGCACGCGCGCGAGGCGATCGATAACGGCACCCCGGTCGAGATCAGATTGCCGATCAGGAACGTTCACCGCACCGTCGGCGCAATGCTGTCGGGAGAGATT
>DASSSG010000139.1:0-3030 GCA_035708545.1 Bryobacteraceae bacterium
GGGATCGCGTTGCTGCCGCCGCCGGCCAGCCTGCGCGGGCACCGCACCTGCCGCGCTCGTATCCGACAGCAGTCGCGGATTCTCGACCCGGAAGCCGGCCAGGATCTTTCCTTTATCGCCCACGAACATCATTGCCTCCGCCGGCAGCTCCGCGCCCTCGCCGAGTTCTTCCGGGACCGGCGGCTTCATGCCTCCTTCATACCAGATCAGATCCACGGCTGGCCGCTGCTCGCGGGCGGGGAACCGGAAACGCACGATGCTGGCGAGCGGGAAAGAATAATCGTTCTTCACGCCTTTGGCCACGTCGCCGGCAATCTCGCACGTACGGCTCAGCATGGGATCGATGCTCGTCGGACCACCCAGATCGAGCGCTCGGAACACCGTCCACAGGCTGTAATGCCCCATGTCCGCCATCGACCCGCCGCCGAAATCGTACCAGCCGCGAAAGACCATGTGCGTGTAATTCGGATGGTATGGCCGCTCGGCCTCGGGCCCCAGCCACAGGTTCCAGTCGAAACCACGTGGGATCGGCGGCCGATCGGCCGGGATCGTCGAGTACTGCGGCCACACCGGACGATTGGTCCAGTTGTGAATCTCACGCAGCCTCCCGATCGAACCGTCTCTGATCCACGCCAGCACCTGCTCCATCGAGCCGTTGCTGTTCCACGGCATGAAGTAAGTCGCAACCCCGGTCTGACGAGCCGTGTCCACGACCATCTTCGCTTCTTTCAGGCGATTCGCGATCGGCTTGTGCATGACGACATGCTTGCCCTGCTTCATTGCCGCGATGCTGATCAGACCGTGAAGGTGATCCGGCGTCATGATCTTGACCGCGTTCAGGTCCTTCTCTTTCTCGAGCATTTCGCGATAATCGGCATACGACGAGCAGCCCCTGAACTTGTCCTTCCCGCGCTGTTCCGTGTAGTACGTCTCGACGATGTTCTTCGCCACATCGCGGCCACCGGGAATGACGCCTTCGGTTCCGGCTCCCCAGTCGGATCTGGCGAGCATTCGGCGAATCGAGTTCAGGATGCCGTCCCTTGACCAGTCGCGGTACCCGATCGCTTCCTTGCTCGGATCGCAAACGGAGACGATTTGAATATCTTCAGCGGCCAGCATGGGCAACATCTCGCGCAAACCCTGCGTGCCGGTACCGATGTAACCGAGCGTGATCTTGTCGCTCGGAGCCACGACGCCAGGCCCGCCGAGCGCGTGTCTCGGGATAATCGTGAACGCGGCGGTCGCGGCTGCGGTTCCCAGGAACTTGCGGCGATTCTGATCCGGTATCATGTGATCCTCCAAAGCCACAGCTAAGGCCTGCGAAGCATCATACTGAATGCCCCACCACGACGGCAAACACAAACCTGAATCTCTTTGCCGCCCGCACCGACGTGGGGATGATATCCTGCGCGCCGGTTGCCAAGCGGCGCTTTCCTTCCAGCTACGTTCTCTCCGGCGCCTCGCAGGCCGGTCCGGACTCGATTACGATAGACCAGCATGAAGGGCTCACATGTAGTCGTTGCGGGCGTTGTTCTCCTCGTCTCACCCGGCACGGCCGAGGTTCACGACATCACCGGCAAAAAGTTCTACCGCACCTTCTCGGCCGCGCATGAGCCGCTGTTGCGCATCAAGCCCGGCGACACGGTTCGGACGAAGACGCTCGATGCGGCCGGCGTCGATGAGAAGGGCGTACGCCGCCACCCCGAGTTTGGGAACCCTCTGACCGGTCCCTTCTACATCGAGGGCGCCGAGCCCGGCGATGCTCTGGCAGTCACGCTGCGCCGCCTGCGCATGAATCGGAACTGGGGATGGACAGCCTACCGGCTGGGCCTGTTTTCGCTGGCTGCCGACTCGATCGAGCGGCTGTACGTGAACCGGTACAAAGACAATCTCGTCCACGAAGGCCGTTCCAATCTTGTGCCCTGGGATATCGATCTTGAAAGCCAGGTGGTGCGCCTGCGGGAACCGGCCAGTGCTCTCGTGAAACTGGAGTTTCCGGCTCGGCCGATGCTCGGGTGCATAGGCGTC
Source organism: Bryobacteraceae bacterium (assembly GCA_035708545.1). GTDB lineage: Bacteria > Acidobacteriota > Terriglobia > Bryobacterales > Bryobacteraceae > DASSSG01. The sequence continues at coordinate 2,029 of DASSSG010000139.1, forward strand.
GCTCCTGCCGGCGATTTTGCTCCCACGAGCGCCATCTCCGGATCCTGGGGCGGCAATATGGATTACAACGAAGTTGGCGAGGGCGCGACCGTGATCCTGCCCGTCGCGCATGCCGGAGGCTTGCTGTTTCTGGGCGATGGCCATGCTCTGCAGGGCGACGGTGAACCGACGGGCACTGGCGTCGAGACCAGCATGGACGTGGAATTCACCGTCGAGTTGCGGAAGAAACTGAACCTCGGTAACCCGCGCCTCGAAACTGGCGATTACCTTATCAGCATCGGCAGCCAGCCGGAGTTTGTCAGCTCCCTCGATCGGGCGCTGCAGATTGCGACCACGGACATGGTGCGCTGGCTCGTGGGCGATTACGGCCTGGAGCCGTGGGCCGCGCATCTGCTCGTCGGTTATCAGGCGCGGTATGACGTGGTAACCGTCGCCGGATCGATGGCGATCAGGATTCCCAGAAAATACCTGCCGCCGCGGCGTGCTATGTGAATGTCACTCGCGACCCTGAGTCGCGTCCATATAACCTGCGAGGCCAAATGGCAAAGAAGAAGAGTACGGATGATGTCACCGCCGCCGGCGCTGCCGAAAAGAAACCTGATTCCGGACCGGGCAGGAGAGCCTCGAGTGCGCGCGGTGACACGCCCGCAGGCCCGACTTCCGCTGCTCCACCGGCACCCGGCGCTGCCGCCCCGAAGAAGGGCAAGCTGCAGAAGAAAAATAAGGTCAAAATACCGCGGAAGCTCAAGAAGGCACAAAAGAAGGCGCGAGAGCGAGCCGAACGCGTCCCGGCCTGACCGCGTTTTCACCTAACGAGGCAAGCCCCTCCACGTCTGCTATATACTGGATTCTCATTCACCAGCAGTGGAGGTTAGTGTGAGGTTTTCTGCAGCCCTGACCGGGCTGATTCTTGCCTGCGGTGCCGCGTTGTCGGCCCAGAATACACCGCCACAGGCGCCCGCAACCGGCGAAGCGAAACCGCCGCAGACGGCGCCTGCCAAA
>DASSSG010000140.1:0-6138 GCA_035708545.1 Bryobacteraceae bacterium
CGATTTTCCTTCCGCCACCAGTTGCAGCACTTCCCGCTGCCGCGCCGTCAGGCTGCGTGTGAACAAGTCCCGCGGATTCGTCCGGCTATCGAGGTGTGCCGCTGTATCCCTGTTTACAAGCAGCGGACTGACGTAGTATTCTCCCGCAACGACCCGGCGCACGGCGTCCACCAGCTCCTTCACCGCAGACTGCTTGACGACGTACCCGGCCGCTCCCGCGTCGAATGCCGCGTGCGCGTTATCGCGGTCCACGTTTTGCGTGAGCATGATGATTTTTGCCTTCGGCTGGGCCGCCAGAATCTGCCGCGCGGCTTCGACGCCGTTCAGGATCGGCATCGACATATCGGCGAGAACGACGTCGGGCGCGAGCCGGTTCGCGGCGGCGACAAGCTCGCGTCCGTTAGTCGCGGTCCCCACGATCTCGAAATGCTCCTCGAGGATTTTGTGCAGGCCCTCCAGCACCAGAACGTGGTCATCCCCGATGACCACTCGAATGGTCTTTTGCATCCCCATCCTCCGAGGCAGCCTCGAGCGGCACCTCGACCTCGACCGTTGTACCCTCGCGCAGCGCCGAGCGCACGCGGAACTCGCCGCCGATCAGTCGTGCGCGCTCCTCCATGCTCAACAGACCCAGCCCGAAGGGGTTGCCTCGCTCGCATCGAAACCTTCGCCGACGTCGCGAATGGTCAGCCGCAGGCGACCGTTGGAGGCAGCCAGGTTTACGCGCACGTGCGTTTTCCCCGCGTGTTTGGCGATATTTCGCAGCGCCTCCTGCGCGATGCGATAGAGCGCTCCGGCCACCTCAGGCGCCAGCTTGTCGGGCAGGCCCTGATGCCGAAAACTCACGGGCATATTCTCGGCGGCGCCGAACTCCTCGACCAGCTGCCTCAGAGCGGTCGGTAGGCCGAGGTCGTCCAATATAGATGGATGCAGGCGGTGCGAAAGCTTTCGCAGATCTTCGGAGATGGCCGCCGTACGATCCCGCAACTCCGCTAACCGTGACCGGGTCTCCTCCGGGCCAGAGGGCGGCCGCTGCTGGAGCCTCTCCACGTCCATCTGCAGCAGCGCCAGTTTCTGCCCGATATCGTCATGAAGTTCCCGCGCCATTTCACGGCGCTCCTCTTGTTGCGAAGTGAGCAGGTGCGCAGCGAGCGCGTGAAGTTCTTCGTGGGTGCGGCCAGGGGCTTCCGACGTAACCTGAACCTGGCCGGCAAGGCGTGCGCGTTCGCGCTCGAGCACCTGTTCCGCTCTCTTGCGGGCGGTGATGTCCTCGACCAGCACCACGAACACACGGCCGCTGTTCACTGCCACCGCGTGCGCGCTGATCCGGAACACGCGGCCCTCTTCGCCGCCGAACGAGTGCTCCAGGTTGAACCCCGACCCGGAACTCGCTTCCGACCCGAGTCGGTCAAACATAGGCCGCAGATCGGGCACACTCCAGAGCCGGCTGGCAAGGTCGGGGAACATGCGGTTGTTCACTTCTTCAGCCGGGAGCCCCGCCAGAGTGCGGAAAGCCGCATTGGCGGTGTATATGCGGAGATCGGTGAGCACCAGCAGCGGGACTTGCACCTCTTCCACGATTCTCTGCGCGAAATCTGTGGCTTCGCGCATGGCCTGCTCGGCCCGCCGCATCTGATCGATATCGAACATCAGCAGCACCAGGCCGTCAATCTTGTTTCCGAGGTCCGGTAGGGACGAATGCGCAGCAGATTCCAGCGGCCGTCCCGGTCCTGAACCTCCAGCTCCTTCATCGCCAGCGTCTCCATCACCTCGTGCAGTACGGGTTCGATATCCGTCAGGCTGACGTTGAGCCGCATTTCCCGAATCGGCCGTCCGATATCGGTCGCTCGAATGCTCATCAGCCGCTCCGAGGGCGGCGTAAAGTGCCGGATCGTCAGATCGCTCCCCAGCATTACCAGCGGAACATTGACGCTGTTGAAAAGGTTCGCCAGGTCGTTGCTGGCCCGTGTGAGAGCCGCATTGCGGTTGCGAAGCTCGTCGTTGACCGTTTGCAGCTCCTCGTTAGTGCTCTGCAGCTCCTCCTTCGCTGTCTCGAGTTCCTCGTTACTGGACTGCAGCTCCTCGTTCGCGGACTGCGCCTCCTCGTAAGCGGTGGTGAGCTCATGGTTGCGCGAGTCGCGTTCTTCGATCAGCGCCTGCAGATGCATCTTCGTGGCGGCAAGATCCTGGCGCACTTGAAGGATCCCGCGATCTTTCTCGTCGGGGGTCCCGGCGAGGGCCTCCGGTGTCAACGCTGCCTGCGCTGGCACGGCTTCCTCTGCGGGAACGAAAAGGACGACGTAACACAATGGCTTCGACGGCGCGGAGACAGCGAAGACTTCGACGGTGATTTCGTGCACCGCATCGTCTTCGCGGACGCGCACGCGCGGTATCTGCACCGGAACGTTTTCCTCCATCGCTTTTCGTATCGCGTCACGCACCACTGTCCCAAGACCCGGCCGTGCGAGCCGGAGCAGATTCATATTCGGCGTTCCCGGAGGCATTTCCAGATACGGAGCGGTATGCCCACGCACCTGCAGGACGTCAAACGCCGAATTGATCACTACGCCCGATGGCGCGTAGCGCGCCAGCACCAGACGGTCGACTGCCCGCTGCAGCTCGGAGTCGGTCCAGCCTTCGCGGCTGGCGCGGACGGGCAAATGCCGGGTTCGAGTATGCTCATGGTGGACCCGCCCCGGAAGCAAATCGAGCCCGGTCCGGCGGCTGCCCGGAACTTTGGCATACAACCTGTGTTTGCGGTCAACCGGGGTAAACAGTTCGGCATGCTCGCGCAGCGATTCCGAGGCGCCGAGCAGCAGATATCCGGTCGGCTTCAGCGCGTAGTGAAACGTAGTGATGATCGCCTTCTGGATGGGCGCTCCGAGATAAACCAGGACATTCCTGCAGCTCGCGATATCCAGCCGCGAAAAAGGCGGATCCGTGCACAGATTCTGGCGGGCAAAAATGCACATGTCCCGCAGGCGCTTGGAAACCTGGTAGCCGTGCTCCACGCGCGTGAAGAAGCGGCGCAACCGCTCCGGCAAGACCTCGGCCGATATCGTTTCCGGATACGTCCCGGTGCGAGCCTTTTCTATGGAGCGTTCGCTGGCGTCGGTTCCGAAAATCTGAATCGATGTATCGATCCCCTCCGCCGTCGTATGTTCGAGCAGACAGATGGCTATCGAATATGCCTCTTCGCCCGTGGAACAGCCGGCCACCCACACACGCACCTGCTCGTCTTCGGGACGGGCACGAAAGACATTGGGAAGTATCGTTTTCTTCAACGCGTCGAACACCTCCGGATCGCGGAAAAACCGGGTCACGCCGATCAGAACGTCCTCGTGCAGCTCCCGCACCTCTTCGGGACGGTTCTTCAGGTGATTGAAGTACTCGCCGAGGTTGTCGAACCGCTTCAGCATCATCCGGCGCGCGACGCGGCGGCGGATCGTGCTCAGCTTGTACTCCCGGAAATCGATCCCGGCGACGCCGCGAAGCAGCGTCAGCATTCGGCCGAAATGGTGTTCATTGTCGCCGTCGAGTCGGCCGTCTTCGAGCGGGCGCAGCTCGGGCTGTGAGAACTGCTGCCCGAGACGCGCGACCTCGGGACCGATGCGTGTCGGGGGGAGCACCATGTCCACGTGATCGGCCGCGATTCCGCTCCGCGGCATCTCCGGGAAGCGCGCGGAATCCGGGCTCTGGACGATGGTGATGCCCCCCTCGCCTATGATCGCTCTGAGCCCGAGGGTGCCGTCCGCATCCGAGCCCGACAGCACAACTCCCACCGCGCGATTCTTCTGATCGGCCGCGAGCGAAGAAAAGAAATAGTCGATCGGACGCGGCACGCGCTCGTCGCCCGGACGCTGCTCCACGCGGAACTTGCCTTCCTCCATGCGCACGCGCTGGTTGGGCGCGAGAACGTATACGTGATCGGGCTGCGGTTCGAGCCCGTGCTGGATAGCCGACACGGGCATCGGAGTATGCCGCGACAGGATATCTATCAGGTGGCTCTCGTGTTCCGGCGCCAGGTGACAGATCAGCGCGAAGGCCACGCCCGTCTTCGCGGGCGTGCCCATGAGCATCTCTACGTACGCCTCCAGCCCTCCCGCCGAAGCACCGACAGCCACGATGGGGTAGGGCAGCAGGTGCCGGCCTGCCTCGTCCTCCGGCCGATCCCCGATCACCGGCGGCGCGGCTTCCGGGTCGCGAGGTTGTTGCTTCAGAATCTCGTTCGGGGTAACGGAATCGGGTCCTTCAGCCATACGTCCGGTATACAGCGCAAACTGCGGAGCATGACTATGATAGACCTTTTTGGGTCCCGTTCGCGGCCGGGCCGTGGTTCAGCTCCGGGTCGGCCTGCCCGCTTGTGAACCCCTCGCCGGTCACCGCGGAGCCTGAGTACAGGCCGTGCGAGGTCTGTTCAACACGCGTGCCCCCGCGCAATGCTCTTATATCCGAGGTCTGGGGCAGGGAATCGGCGAAGCAGTGCGGCAGGCGCCTGAGGAAACAGGCCCGGTGATGCGTTCGGGCCCTCGGGTATTGCCGAAGCCTGCCCGCTGCGAGGAGATACTTATCGATCTCCACGAGCGTTCAGCTCGCCGTTGCAGTACACCGCAGATACATTGCATACAGTGCCGCTGATCATCGGCCGCATAAGTGCCGACCCGCAGGTAATGCGCAAAAAGCTTCTGCTTTGTACACGTCGTTCATATCGGCGGCATGGCTTCGCGGCGGGAGCGATCGTGCGCGACCAGTGGGCTCATTGCGCCTCGCCATTCTCACAGCTCTGGCCTTACTCGGTTTGATACTCGATGCGAAGCCCGCGCACTGTTCGCCGCTGAAAGGTTGCCCGAGGTCCCTGCCTAGGGATGGCAATAGCGCGTGCCAGTCAGGAGGGCCATGCAGAGCGGAGCTGATGCCGAGATTCCGATGGCAATGCGAAAGCTGTACCGGCGGCTGGAGCCGTGGCGCGGCAAACGGACAGGACGAGCGCGGATTCCGGAGGCGCTCCGGGCCGGGCCGGTGAGTTGGCGCGGGAGCACGGGATCAATCGCGGCACCGCACAACCGAGTCGCGTTCCTACACGCGAGTACCGCTGCTGAAAAACGGCAATGAACCTGCACCTGAAACGGCATGCGCGCTGTCGCGCTCGCAGCCCCGCTGCTAACAGCTGTCGCTGCTGAGTTAGTTCAACCCGTCGCGGCCCAAACTGACACAATTACTCGCATTCGCCGCAACCGCGGCGGACGCCGCCGGTAACACCTACGTTGTCGGAGAAACGACCTCCGGCGATCTGCCGATCAACGGGCTGTTTCCCGGCCCGCGCTACTCCGGTGTGTATCGGGTCAGTGCCGCTACGCGCGAGGTCCGTGCCGTCCACACGCCTCGCGGTGGCTCCGTAACGGCCATCACCACCGACAGTATGAAGGACCGCGTGTACGTGTCCACCAGTGAAGGTCCTGCCCTGGGTCGCGACGACGCCCGCTCGTGGGAGGCAATCGATCCCCGCAGCCTGCGCGGTGTGCAGGGAGATGCCGCGTCACCCGACGTTCTGTACGGCGTCACACCCGCCGCCATTGTGGAGAGTACTGACGCGGGCCGCACCTGGAAAGCGCTGGATACGCCTGCACCTGGAATCTTCCCTGTCGGCGTTCTCCCTCACCCGCAGCGCGCGGGTGTCGTTTTTGTGGGCCCGTTCTGTCTGGGTCAGCAGGGATGCGGCATCTTCCGCAGCAGCGATGGCGGAAGCACGTGGCACCTGAGCATATCCGCGCCCGCCTCTTTGCCCGCTTACGGAGCGAGCGGCCTCATGTACGCCCGCAGCACTCAGGGTCTGTACATCAGCTCGGACGACGGGCTCACATCGCGCGAAGCGCGTACGCCTGCGGCGTTGGACAGCTCGCTCAGCGCCGATCCTGTCCGTGCCGGCGTGGTCTATCTCGGCAATTATCGCAGCGGCGACCGCGGAGCCACCTGGACCGAGATGCCCCTTAATATCCGCGCGTCTGATATCGCGTTCGACTCTCGAACGGGCGCAACATGGGCATGTGAGTTTGACGTGCTGTTTCGCAGCACCGATGGAGGTCTCACCTGGACAGAACATGCCAAAGTCCCGAGATGTTTCGCTCTCGGAGCCCTCGC
>DASSSG010000141.1:0-7079 GCA_035708545.1 Bryobacteraceae bacterium
CGTTCGGAATCGCGAAAGGCGCGGCGTATTCCGGACTCCTCGCGTTTCTGCCGTTTCTCACGACAGTCACGGCCGTCCTCGTGCAGGCGAACGCAAACTCCGTCGCGCGCACGCTCACGAACCTGATCTTCGAAGTGGTCCCGCCCGGTTCGGAGACCATGATTCGCGACAATCTCCTGCGCGGCGGTTACCGGCCTCTGCTCGTGCTGATCGGCGGCTCATTGGTGTCGCTGCTCGCCGCCTCCGGTCTGATGATGACCTTGATGGAGGGTTTCCGAGCCGCTTACGGCATATCGGAGGGACGGCCGTTCTGGCGGCAGCGCGGGTGGGCGGCCGTGCTGGGGTTTACCGCGGCGCTTCCTGTAGTCGCGGCCTCCGCGCTGATGGTGATCGGCGAACGCGGTGAATACTTCGCAATGACGCGGCTGGGCGTCCTTCCGCAGGGCGAGCAACTCCGGGGCTGGCTCCTGTTTTTCGGAGTGCTCCTCCGCTATCTGATCGCGCTGTTCGCCATCGTTCTCAGCATTGCGTCGCTGTATTACTTCGGCCCGAATCACCCGGCGCGGCGGCGCCACAATGTCTGGCCCGGCGCGTTCCTTGCCACGATTATGTGGCTGATCGCTACCGTGAGCTTCGCGTGGTACGTGCGAAATCTCGCCAATTACAACGTAATGTACGGCAGCATCGCGGCCGTAGTTGCCCTGCTCGTCTGGATGTACGTGCTCTCGGTGGTCGCACTGTTTGGCTGCGAGTACAACGTGAACCGCGAAAAATACCTGACGGAGCGAGCGCGTCGACGGTAGCTACCCGCGGGCGTAGAACAAAGCGTGCTCGAAGCCGGCATACATCGTGCGCCGCTCTTCTTTCAATCCGAGCTTCTCCGCGACCCGCAGCGACGGGGCGTTCTCCGGCCGAATGGGCGTGATGACCACCGGCCAGCGCGCGAGCGCCCACTCGAGGCAGGCACTGGCGGCCTCTGTTGCATATCCGCGATTCCAGAACCGTTTATCGACAATGTAGCCGAGGCTCGGCGCGTGCACGCCGTCGATGGTAAGCATGACGAGGCCCGCCTGGCCTGCCGGCCGCAGTCCTGCTTTCTCGAGCATGAGCCAGTAGCCGCACCCGTACTCTGCGTAGTCGTGCACCCAGCGCTCGATCCAGCGCACGGTTTCCTCGCGCGTATACGGGCGCGGCCAGAATCGCATGACATCGGGGTCGGCGAGCATGGGCGCGATGATGTCGAGATCGTCAGGGCTCATCTCGCGGAGCAGGAGACGTTCCGTTTCAATCACGACGCGCATGACAGCGACTGAGGAGGCGCTAAAATGGAAGTGTTCCCCGATTATGAAATTCGGCGTCGTAGTGTTCCCGGGCAGCAACTGCGATCACGACGCGTGGTACGCGGTCTCGACGAATCTCGGCCACAAAGCCGAGTTTATCTGGCACGCTGCCGACCGCCTCGGCGACGTTGATGCCGTCATCCTGCCCGGCGGCTTCTCCTACGGCGATTACCTCCGCTGCGGCGCGATCGCACGGTTTTCGCCGGTGATGAACGCGGTGCGCAGGTTTGCCGATGACGGCGGTCTCGTGCTCGGCGTGTGCAACGGGTTTCAGATCCTGGTCGAAAGCCACCTGCTCCCGGGCGCGCTGCTTCGCAACGAAGGTCTGAAATTCATTTGCGACTCGGTCGAGCTTCGGACGGAGACCACGAACTCGCCGTTCACGGCCGGTGCTCGCAAGGGCCAGATATTGCGTGTACCGATCGCGCATGGGGAAGGTTTTTATTATGCGGATGTACGCACGCTGGACGAGCTGGAAGCCGAGGATCGCGTTGCCTTCCGCTACGTGCAGAACCCCAACGGATCCGTGCGCGATATTGCCGGAGTGCTGAGCAGGAATCGAAACGTTCTCGGCATGATGCCGCACCCGGAGCGGGCGGCCGATCCGCTCATGGGCTCCACCGACGGCCTGGTGGTCCTGCAATCGATGGTTGCCGCCTGCGAACCCGCGCTGGCCGCCAAATGACGATCACCACCGCGATCACGCCCCGGATCATCGCGGCCCACCAGCTCACTCCTGAGGAATACGAACGGATCGTAAAGACGCTCGGTCGCGAGCCCACTTACACGGAGCTCGGCATCTTCAGCGTCATGTGGAGCGAGCACTGCTCGTACAAGAGCTCGCGCATTCACCTGAAGAAGCTGCCGACGCGCAGTCCCCGGGTCCTCCAGGGGCCGGGCGAAAACGCCGGAATCATTGATATCGGCGGGGGCTGGGCCATCGCCTTCAAAATCGAGTCGCACAATCACCCCAGCTTCATCGAGCCGTTCCAGGGGGCTGCCACCGGGGTCGGCGGCATCCTGCGCGACATCTTCACCATGGGCGCGCGCCCGATCGCGGTGCTGGATGCGCTCCGCTTCGGTCCCATGGACGATCCCGAGAGCGGGCCGCGCAATCGCCGGATCGTCGAGGGTGTAGTCAGCGGCATCGCTCATTACGGCAACTGCTTCGGCGTGCCCACGGTCGGGGGCGAGACCGTATTCGAGCGCTGCTTTAACGGGAACCCTCTGGTGAACGTCTTCGCGCTCGGCGTCGTCCGGCACCAGGACGTCTTTTATGGGAAGGCTCAGGGCGTCGGGAATCCGGTGATTTACGTTGGGGCAAAGACCGGGCGCGACGGTATTCACGGCGCTTCCATGGCGTCGGCCGAATTCACGGAAGAATCGCAGCAAAAGCGTCCGAACGTGCAGGTCGGCGATCCATTCATGGAGAAACTTCTGCTCGAGGCCTGCCTCGAGGTGATGCAGACCGGCGCAGTCGTCGGCATTCAGGACATGGGTGCCGCCGGCCTGACGTGTTCCACCTGCGAGATGGGCGATCGCGCAGGTACGGGGATCGATATCGAGCTTACGCGCGTTCCCCAGCGCGACCGCGGCATGAACCCGTACGAGATCATGCTGAGCGAGTCGCAGGAACGCATGCTGCTGGTCGCGGAGAAAGGCCACGAGGAGGAGGTCTTCAGCGTCTTTCGCAAGTGGGGACTCGACGCGGTTCAGATCGGCACGGTGACCGCGAACGGCAACCTGGTGGTGCGGAACCACGGCGAAATCGTCGCCGACATTCCGAATCACGCGCTCGCGCAGGAAGCGCCGCTGTATAACCGCCCCTACACGAAACCCCTGCGCACGGTGCCGATGGCAGCGCCGCGATTCGCGAGCTCGGACCCGCGGCGTGATCTCGAGCGGCTGCTCGCCTCAGCCGACCTCTGCAACAAACGGTGGATCTGGCAGCAGTACGACTATATGGTCCGCACCAACACGCTTGCCGGCCCGGGTTCCGCCGATGGCGCCATTCTTCGCGTGAAAGAAACGGGTACGTCCATCGCCATGTCCCTCGACGGGAACAGCCGCTGGTGTTACCTCGATCCGCGCGAAGGTACGAAGCTGATTGTCGCCGAGTGCTGCCGGAACCTGTCCACCGTCGGCGCGCAGCCGCTCGCGACCACGAACAATCTGAACTTCGGGAATCCCGAGCGCCCGGAGATCATGGCCCAGCTCGTCGAGTCGATCGAGGGCCTGGCCGAAGCGTGCGCTTTCTTCGACGTGCCCGTCACCGGCGGGAATGTGAGCCTGTATAACGAGACCCTCGGCGAGGCGATCTATCCCTCGCCGGTTGTGGGCATCGTCGGCCTGCTTCCGAGCGCGCCTCCGGTAACGATTGGCTTCAGGAACGCCGGCCGCGCCATCGTTCTCATCGGTGGCATTGGAGAGGCGGATGAGCAAAGATTTGGCGGTACCGAATACGCAAAGGTGATTCTCAATGCGCTTTGGGGTCTCCCGCCCGCCCTCGATATGGATTACGAGAAACGCGTCCACGCGACCATTCGTCAGGTGATCGCCGAGCATCTCGCCGAATCCGCGCACGACGTCTCGAGCGGCGGGCTCGCTGTCGCCCTTGCCGAATGTTCGTTCTCCAACGGGATCGGCGCGCGCATCAAGCTCGATTCAGACCTGCCGCCCGAGTTGCTCCTGTTCCACGAAGGCCCTTCGCGGATTCTTGTCTCAACCAGAGATCCTCAGCGAATTCAGCAACTTGCAGCCAAACACGGCGTTCTGGCGCCTGTGATCGGTGTTACAATAGATGGTGCCCTCGAGTTCAGCGAGCGCGGCCAGTTTCTGTTTAACGCAGCCGTTTCCGATTTGAAAGAACGCTGGGGAACAGCCTTCTCATTACTCCTCGCAGGTGAATCCGATGCAGCCTGACAAGTTCCGAGAAGAGTGCGGCGTTTTCGCAATCCACGGTCATTCCGAGGCTTCCAACCTCGCGTATCTGGGCCTCTACGCCCTCCAGCATCGCGGGCAGGAGAGCGCCGGCATCGCCTCGAGCGATGGGCGCGAGGTGTACCTGCACAAAGCTATGGGGCACGTCGCCGACATCTTCACGCCCGAGGTGCTCGCGAGGCTACCCGGTGATCGTGCCATCGGACATACGCGTTACTCGACCGCAGGCGACACGATTCTCCGCAACGCCCAGCCGTTTTCGGTCGCGTGCAACAAGGGACGTCTCGCCGTCGCGCACAACGGCAACATCACGAATGCGGCCGAGCTGCGGCGCGATCTCGAGCGGGCCGGGTCCATTTTCCAGGCATCCAGCGATACGGAAGTCATCCTGCACCTTGTCGCGCGGTCGCAGGAGCGCACCATCACCGGGGCGTTGCGCGAAGCGCTGCTTCAGCTCGAGGGCGCCTACTCGGTTGTTTTCCTCTACGACGACGGGATCGTCGTCGCGCGCGACCCGTACGGCTTTCGCCCACTCGCCATGGGACAACTGGCTGTGTCCGGCGATCATCCCGCGTGGGTCTTCGCCTCAGAAACCTGCGCCTTCGATCTGATCAACGCGGTATACGTCCGCGATGTCGAGCCCGGGGAGATGGTGATCGTGAACGGTACGGGCATGCACCGGGAGCGTTTCGCCCCGCGACGCCCGCTGTCGCAGTGCGTGTTCGAGCACGTATACTTTTCACGGCCCGATTCGATCGTGTTTGGCCGGCCCGTCCACCAGGTACGAGAGACAATGGGCCGTTTGCTCGCGCGCGAGTCGCACGTCGAAGCCGACATGGTGGTGCCGGTGCCCGACTCGGGTGTTCCCGCGGCACTTGGCTACGCGGCGCAAAGCGGTGTGCCGTATCGCCAGGCCCTGATCCGCAATCATTACGTCGGCCGCACGTTCATAGAGCCATCGCAGTCGATCCGCGACTTCGGCGTGAAGCTGAAGCTCAACCCGATCCGGCACCTGATTGAAGGCAAACGCATCGTGCTGGTGGACGACTCCATCGTTCGCGGCACGACGAGCCGCAAGATCGTCCGCATGGTCCGCAGCGCGGGCGCGCGCGAAGTGCACCTGCGCATCTCCTGCCCGCCGACCATCTCGCCCTGCTACTACGGGGTCGATACGCCCACGAAGAAGGAACTGATCGGCGCAAACCACAGCGTCGAGGAGATCCGCCGGTTCGTGGAAGCCGACACGCTCGCGTATCTGTCGCACGAGGGGCTGCAGCGCGCCGTGGGCGCCGACTCCGGCCAGTACTGCTACGCCTGCTACACGGGCGACTATCCGACGCAAATTATCTCGGTCGACGAGCTGGTCGCCTCCGCCCGATCACGGCGTTAGATCCCGCCGCGGTCACATAACTCCGTAGCGCCGGAACGCTTCCGCCGCACTTACACCGGCCTCAATTGCCGCGCGAACCTTGTTCTCGGCCTCTACCTTGTCGAGCGCCGCGGCGAGCACGTCCTGTTCGATTTCGCGCGGAACAATCACGACGCCATCGACATCTCCGAAGACGATATCGCCGGGCGCGATGCGGACTGCGCTGATCTGTACGGGTACCCGGAAGTCGACCACCTCGCCACGCGGGCGCTGGTCCTGCGCGTAGCGGCCCGTCGAAAAGGTCGGGAAATTCAGCGCGAGGATGCCTTTGGTGTCTCGCGTCGGCCCGTTCGACACACATCCCGCAGCACCGAGCTTCATCGCACGCGTGGACATCAGCTCTCCCCAGAGCGAGTATGTCGGCGAACCGCCGGTGACGAGGTAGACTTCGTTCCGCTTCAGATCGTCCAGCGATTCGAGCATCAGGCCGAACGGCGTGCCGGCGGGGCGACGATCGAGGTCGGCTTCGAGCACGGGCATCGCGCGCCCAACCACGACCATGTCGTCGCGCAGCGGCTGAATCTCCGCCGGGAGGAACTGATGCAGGCGTCCATGAGTGTCGAGGATATCGCCGACGACTGCCGTGAACAGCTTCCGCCGCATCATCGCGAACAGCTGATCGTCGTTGGAATTCATCGCAGTTGAACGGGGCCGAGCAGCGCGTCGGCATCCTCGAGCACGCGATGCTGAATCGGAGCGGCAGGTCGGGACGGAATGGCCGGGTCGGTGCAGCGAGGCTCGGAACCGTGCCTCGACTGGAAGATATGCCATCCATCGGCGACGGCGCTCATGCGAGAACGGCGGCCGAGCTCATCTGTTGGTGCCGCTGCGTTGGCGGTAGCCGAAGCGAAGGACCGGTCGTCGGCAGTTATCCGGCGGAGCGCGTCTGCGTACGCCAGCGCCGCGCGCCTGAAGTCGTCCTCGGGAAGCGACACGCGCGTGAGCATGCGAGCAACAGGTTCGAGTTGCCACACCGATGCCAGCGCGCGCGTGAGTGCAAGGATTCTCTCCGGATCGCGAGCGAACAGTTCCGCCGCGGCTGCATAGTAGTCGTGCACGCTGTACCCGAGCGCCTCGCCGCAAGGGAGCGGCGGAATGCGCGGGAGCGTGATCCGATCGAATGTTTCAACAGCGCGGCCGGCATCGAGAGGCAGTATCGCGCGGACGATGCGTACCTGCAAACTGAGGGTATCGAGCTTTCGGTCGAATACTCTCCACACGGCCTCCGGATCAGCCACGCGGACAGCTGTCACTCGCTTCAGCGGATGGCGTGCTGCCGTTGCGATCTGAAACGCGGTTTCGAGCAGCTCGAGCTTCCAGCCGGCATGCGAAACCGTCGGCGATTCCGCAATTCGGATCAGAATGTCGGC
>DASSSG010000142.1:0-5220 GCA_035708545.1 Bryobacteraceae bacterium
AACCTGACGGCTCAGGTTCGTAACATCGCCGAGGTTACCACCGCCGTCGCGAATGGCGATCTCACCCGCAAGATCACGGTCGATGTGCGCGGCGAGATTCTCGAGCTCAAGATCACGATCAACACGATGGTGGATCAGCTCAATGCGTTCGCCGGGGAGGTGACCCGCGTCGCGCGCGAGGTCGGCACGGAAGGAAAGCTTGGCGGCCAGGCCGACGTGAAGGGAGTCGGCGGCACCTGGAAAGACCTCACCGACTCTGTAAATTTTATGGCCGGCAACCTGACGGCACAGGTGCGCAATATCGCCGAGGTGACGACGGCCGTCGCGAACGGCGACCTGTCTCGCAAGATCACGGTCGATGTGCGCGGCGAAATCCTGGAGCTGAAGGACACGATCAATACGATGGTGGACCAGCTCAACGCGTTTGCGGGTGAAGTGACGCGCGTGGCGCGCGAGGTGGGCACCGAAGGCAAGCTCGGCGGCCAGGCCGATGTGCGCGGAGTGGGCGGCGTCTGGCGAGACCTCACCGAGAGCGTGAACTCGATGGCCGGTAACCTGACGGCACAGGTGCGCAATATCGCCGAGGTGACCACGGCCGTCGCCAACGGCGACCTGTCGCGCAAGATCACGGTCGATGTCCGCGGGGAGATCCTCGAGCTGAAGAACACGATCAATACGATGGTGGACCAGCTCAACGCGTTCGCGGGCGAGGTGACGCGCGTGGCGCGCGAAGTCGGCACCGAAGGAAAGCTTGGCGGGCAGGCGAACGTACGTGGGGTTGCGGGCGTCTGGAAGGACCTGACGGATTCGGTGAACTCGATGGCCTCGAATCTGACGTCTCAGGTTCGCAACATCGCGCAGGTGACGACGGCTGTCGCGAACGGCGATCTGTCGCGGAAGATCACCGTAGACGTGCAGGGCGAAATCCTGGAGCTGAAGAACACGATCAACACGATGGTGGACCAGCTCAACTCGTTCGCGTGCGAGGTGACGCGCGTGGCGCGCGAGGTCGGCACCGAAGGCATCCTTGGCGGCCAGGCGGATGTGAAAGGCGTCGCAGGCACGTGGAAGGACCTGACCGACAACGTGAATTCGATGGCGGGCAATCTGACCCGTCAGGTGCGCGGCATCGCGAAGGTTGTCACCGCGGTTGCAAACGGCGATCTCAAGCGCAAGCTCGTGCTCGAAACCAAGGGTGAGATCGCGGAGCTCGCCGACACCATCAACAGCATGATCGACACGCTGGCGACGTTTGCCGATCAGGTCACCAGCGTGGCGCGCGAGGTCGGTATCGAAGGAAAGCTCGGCGGCCAGGCGCGCGTGCCGGGCGCCGCCGGCATCTGGCGCGACCTGACCGACAACGTCAATCAGCTCGCGGCCAACCTCACGACGCAGGTGCGCGCCATCGCCGATGTCGCCAAGGCGGTTACCGAGGGCGACCTGACACGATCGATCGCGGTCGAAGCGCAGGGCGAGGTCGCGGCGCTCAAGGACACGATCAACCAGATGATCACGAACCTCAAGGAAACCACCCTGAGGAACCAGGAGCAGGACTGGCTGAAGACGAACGTCGCCCGGTTCACGCGGATGCTGCAGGGCCAGCGCGATCTGCTCACCGTCTCGCGGCTTGTGCTCTCGGAGCTGGTCCCGCTCGTCGGTGGACAGCAGGGCATCTTCTATATAAATGACAGCTCGAAGGACGAGGCCGTACTGCGCCTGATCGCCAGCTACGCGTACCGCGAGCGGCGCTGGGTGGCGAATCAGTTCCACCACGGCGAAGGTCTCGTCGGGCAGTGCGCGCTCGAGAAGGAACGCATAGTCGTCACCGACGTTCCGCCCGATTACATAAAGATCACTTCCGGTCTCGGCGAAGCTTCGCCGTTCAACATCGTCGTCATACCGGTTCTTTTCGAAGGTCAGGTGAAGGCGGTTATCGAGCTCGCATCGTTCAGCAAGTTCAGCGAGATACACCTCGGGTTCCTCGATCAGCTTGTCGAGTCAATGGGCATCGTGCTCAACACCATCGAGGCCACGATGCGCACCGAAGAGCTGTTGAAACAATCCCAGGCGCTCACTGAAGAGCTCCAGAGCCAGCAGCAGGAGCTCACCGAAGGCAACCGCCGGCTTGAAGCGCAGGCGCGCACGCTTCGCGAATCCGAGGAACTGCTGCGTACCCAGCAGGAACAGCTGCGCGAAACCAATTTCGAGCTGCAGGAAAAAGCGCGCCTGCTCGCCGAACAGAAGCAGGAGGTCGAGCAGAAGAACCTGGAGGTCGAGCATGCCAAGCGCGCGCTCGAAGAAAGGGCCGAGCAGCTCTCGCTCATCTCCCGTTACAAGAGCGAGTTCCTCGCGAACATGTCGCACGAGCTGCGTACGCCGCTCAACTCGCTGCTGATCCTCGCCAGGGTGCTGGCGGAGAACAGCGACGGCAAGCTGTCGCCGAAGCAGGTCAAGTTCGCCGAGACCATCTACTCGGCCGGTACCGATCTGCTCGCGCTGATCAACGACATCCTCGATCTGTCCAAGATCGAGTCCGGCATGATGCAGGCCGACCAGGACGAGGTGAGCTTCGCCGATCTGCGGGATAACATGTTCCGGACCTTCCGGCACATCGCAGAAGGCAAGGGACTGCACTTCACGGTCGATCTCGACCCGGCGCTGCCGAAGAGCATGACGACAGATTCGAAACGCCTCCGTCAGGTGATCAAGAACCTGCTCTCGAATGCGCTTAAGTTCACCGAGAAAGGCGGGGTCACGCTGAACATTCAGAAGGTGGAGGAGGGCTGGAGCAAGGACCACCCGGTGCTCAACCTGTCGCGGAACGTGATCGCCTTCAGCGTCACCGACACCGGCATCGGCATTCCCGAAGAGAAGCAGGCGGTGATCTTCGAAGCTTTTCGGCAGGCCGATGGCACCACCAGCCGCAAGTACGGCGGAACGGGCCTCGGGCTTTCGATCAGCCGCGAGATTGCGAAGCTGCTCGGCGGCGAGATCCGGCTGCGCAGCAGCGCGGGCCGGGGCAGCACGTTCACGCTCTATCTGCCGCAAACGTATATCTCAACCGCGTTCACGCCCAGGCAACAGGCGGCGACAGCAGGTCCGAGCGGCCAGGCGGCAACAACAACAACGACGGATCTGCCGCCTCAGGTACCGCTCGCGGCTCGCGCGCTGCCGCAGGCCGGCGCGCGGAAACCCGAATCCGCGGCCGGGACCGCGAATCCTGGATCCAACGGCGACTACGATCCGCCGCTGCTCGCGCCCGGTGAGATGATTGACGATCGCGCAACCATTCAGCCCGGTGATCGCGTGTTGCTGATCATCGAGGATGATGTGAATTTCGTTCCGCTCGTCATGGAGCTGGCGCGGAAGCGCGGTTTCAAGGTTGCGGTCACGAACCGGGGAGAGAAGGCGCTGCAGCTCGCCAAACAGCTCAGGCCGGAAGCGATCACGCTCGACATCCGGCTGCCGGACATGGGCGGCTGGCTGATTCTGCGCCAGCTCAAGTCCGATCCGCTGACCCGGCACATCCCGGTGCACGTCATCACCATTGAGGAGGATGTCCGGCGGGGGATCGCGCTGGGAGCCGATTCGTATACCGAGAAAACCGAAGATAAACACCACCTGCTTGCTGTCTTTGATCGCATCGAAGCGGGCACCATCACGCGCAACCTGCTCCTGGTCGAGGCCGACGAGCAGCGCGCCGCCCAGATTCGGAAGGTCGTCGACGGTGCGGATGTGATGACGGTGCGCGTCGCCAGCGCTGAAGAAGCGCTGGACGCGATCGGAAAGCAGGATTTCGACTGCATGGTGGTCACGTGCGGCGAACCGGCGCCTAATGGCGACGAGCCCTCGTGCCGGTCCGCCCTGGATCTGATCTCGGCGATTCAGAAGAACCCTGCTGTGAACGTGCTTCCGACCGTCATCTACAGCTCCGGCGAACTTTCCCGCGAGCACGAGGATGAACTTCGACGGCTGGGCGAATCGGCCATCGTGAAACGTGTGAACTCGCCTGAACGTCTGCTCGAGGAGACCGCCATTTTCCTGAGTCGAAGGCAGGAGGACCTGACGGCGGACCAGCAGCGCATGCTCGAGTTGCTTCGCCGGCGGGACACGATTCTCGCCGGTGGGACGGTCCTGATCGTTGATGACGACGTGCGGAATATCTTCGCACTTACCAGCGGCCTCGAGCGTCACCGGATGAAGGTTTTGCATGCCGAAAGCGGCCAGGCCGGCATCGAGATGCTCGCCCAATACGCCGGTATCGACGTGGTACTGATGGACATCATGATGCCGGAAATGGACGGATATGAGGCAATCCGCCGCATTCGGGAGATACCCGAGTTTCGATCGCTGCCGATCATCGCGCTTACCGCGAAGGCCATGAAAGGCGACCGCGAGAAGTGCATTGAGGCGGGGGCATCGGACTACATTCCCAAGCCGGTCATCCTGGAAGATCTGATTGCACTGCTGCGCGTCTGGCTGCCGCAGACCCAGGAGAATATGGACGCCGGTTCCGTGCTGGTGGATGCCCAGTGAGACACACGCGCCCCAGGCCGGACCGAGCCGCGGTGAGGATCGTTTGAGCACTGTCCCGCAGCAGAGCCCGGGAACGGCCGATGCGCCGGCCGTTTCACTCAACGCGATCGAGCAGCCGCAGGCCCGCATCCTCCTCGTCGACGATCGGCCCGAAAATCTGATGGCGCTCGAGGCCGTCCTCGAGGGCATCGGCCCGGAACTGGTGAAGGCGACCTCAGGCCGTGAGGCCCTGCGGTATCTGCTGGACCAGGACTTCGCGGTTGTTCTGCTCGACGTGAAGATGCCGGACATGGATGGCTTCGAGACCGCCGCTCTGATTCGCGAGCGCGAGCGTTCAAAAGATACGCCGATCATCTTCATGACAGCGCTGAAGAGCGAGGAGCATCTGTTCCGCGGCTACTACATGGGCGCCGTCGACTATCTGTTCAAGCCGATCGTTCCGGACATACTGCGGTCCAAGGTCACGGTCTTCGTCGAACTCTACAGAAAGAACGAGCTGCTCAGGCGGCAGGCGGAGACCATGAAGCTCAAGAATCAGGAGCTCGAGAGATCGGTCGCGGAGCGGCTGCGGGCCGAAGAGGCCATCCGCGAGCTCAATGCGGAGCTGGAGCAGAGAGTCATTGACCGCACGAAGGAACTAACGGCCGCGAACGACGAGCTGCGGCAGTTCGCGTATGTGGCATC
>DASSSG010000143.1:0-5618 GCA_035708545.1 Bryobacteraceae bacterium
CGCGCGCCGGTACAGCCGCTCGGCTTCCGCGAAGTGTGCCCGGCTGTAAGCGATCGCGCCCAGGTTGGACTGAACTATGCCGCGCTGCTCGGTCGTGGCGTTACGCTCCGCGGCGAGGTAGAGCGTTTCGGCCTCCGCCACGCGTCCCGAGCGCAGGTACTGGTTCGCGAGCGACAGCCGATCGTCCCACTCGCCGCTCCAGGCCGTATACGAGGCTGCCAGCAGCAACACTGCAAGCCATTTCTGTTTCCGCATGGAAATCCCCTCCGGAGAACAGAATGCGGTTGCCACGACGCTGTACGGCAGTGCAATCCAGTAATCTTACGGTGGTTGTCTTACGGTAGGACCAGGCTGGGCGCCAGCCCTGCCAGGCCGGCTCAACGACGCCGGTCAGAGATACGTCATCATAGATGCAGGTCCCGAGATCATGCACTCCCGCAGCTCACGCCGCCAACGCGGCTTTTCGCTTATCGAGCTTCTGATCGTTGTGGCGATCGTGCTCATCCTCGCGGCGGTCGCCGTGCCGAAGCTGAACCAGAATCGCATGCTGGCCAACGAAACGGCCGCCGTGCAGCAGATTCAGACGATTCACAAAGCCCAGGTGCAGTATCAGTCACAGTTCAACCGGTTTGCGAATTCCCTGGCCGAGCTCGGTCCTGGGCAGGGCGGCGGCACGGTTGGACCGGCCGCGGCCGATCTGATCCCGGGCGACCTCGCACTGGGCCGCAAATCGGGTTACATCTTTACCGTCGCGGGGACGCCCACCGGCTATCAGGTGAACGCGAACCCGCAAAGCTATAACAGAGATGGGCGCCGGACATTTTATTCCGATCACACCCTTGTCATTCGTGAGAACTGGGGACAGGAACCGGCGACCGTCGCCAGCCCGGAACTGGGCAGCGAAAAGGCGACAGGCGGCGCTGCACAGCCGGCTGCGGAGCCCGCCGCAAAGCAGTAGCCGCAGTTAGTAAACCTAGAAGCTCGCCGTAAACTCACCCGCGAGATTGATCCAGCGATCCCTGGTCCGCCGCGACGGCGCCGCTCCGAGTGGATCGCCTGCGGTGTGTCCGCGATACACCTTTCCGCTCACGCCCAGGCGAAAATGCCGGCCATGGTCCACCGCGACATTGGCTCCGGCGAGACCGTACCCGCCCCACCCGTCGCGCGCGGAGCATACATCGCATTCGATGCGAAACCCGCAGTCGCTGCACGGCTGACGAATACGCTCGGTATATCGCATGTACGCACCCCCTCCTCCCGCGAAGAGATGCAGCCGCTCGTCCAGCAACGGCACCACTACACGTCCGCCGAACGGGACAAAGTGCTGGTAATCGCGAATGCGCAGATTGCCGAAAGCAGTGGGGAGGAAATCGCGCACGCCGGCCGCGCCGAAAAGGGTTTCAAACCCCGCGTCGAGCTGGAACCACGGATGGAATCGGAAGCCGTAACCGACGTTCAGGCCCGGACTGGTGGAGAAAGCCGTCCGCAAGTCAGCGCGCGGCAGGCCGGCGCCGGTGCCCACACTGACATAGTGTCTGCGGTAGGCAGCCTGGGCCCAGACGGGAGCGGAAAGCGTTACCACCAGGCCGGCCAAAGCCAGGATTCTCATACCGCCTCGATGCATCCCCGCACCAACGGGTTGCATCGCAGATGCGATTCATCGATAGGGACCGTAGGGATCGTACCTACGGTATTGATCCTGAGGATAGCCGTAGTACGGATCGTAATTCCGGTAGCGGTCGGGATGGCGCATCATCTTCCGGTACTGCTTCTCGCGTTCCTTTTCCGCCTTGCGGTACGCCTTGTCGCGCTCGCGCTGTTCCTTCGCCCAGCGCTTAACCTCTTCTTTGTAGACCTTATCGGAACGATAACCGGCTCGGGAATCATAGTGCCGGGCCAGCAGTGGGGATGCCGAGATGCCGGCGGCAACCGAAACAATGAGGATAAACCTGCGCATTACGCTGCCTCCTGCAATTCCGACGGCGCCTCCGTAAACCGTGTTGCTACCGCACTTGAGGTATTCGGCCCTGCGGCAGCCTGCCCGCGAGTGGGCTCGCGTTGCGCAGCCGCCTAAGCCGCTCTCTCGATCCGCACCCTCGCGATGCGATTGCGCTCCATTTCCGCGACGGTGAATCGCCGCGCGCCATACTCGATCGTATCGCCGGGCTTTGGAATGGCCCCGAACTGCAACAACAGAAACCCCGCGAGCGTCTCGAACCCGGCTTCGCCGGGCAGTTCGATACCGTACTGCGTCTCGAGGTCGCGGATCGGAATTGTGCCTTCAATTTCGATCACGTCGCCTTCCACCGGCGGATGCCGCCGCCGCTCGTCGTGCTCGTCCTCGATCTCGCCGAAGATCTGCTCGAGCACATCCTCAAACGTCAGCAGCCCGCTGATAGTCCCGAACTCGTCGACGACTATTGCCATATGAACCCGGGCCTGGCCGAACTCATCGACCAGTTCCCCCACTGATTTCGTCTCCGGTATCACGAGCGGCTTGCGCAGAATCCGCTGCAGCTGGAATGGCCGCGCCGGACGTCCCCTGTCGATGGTCGTGCGCCGCTCCTCCCACATTCTCATCAAATCCTTGAAATGCACGATCCCGACAATCTTCTCCGGCTCGCCGTCATAGACCGGCATGCGTGAGTACTGATGATCGTTGAACGATCGCAGGATCTGCGAGAGATTCGCGTCGAGCGGCACCGACACGATCGCGTTGCGCGGCACCATGATTTCCCGCGCGGCAACGTCGCCGATTTCGAGGATGCGATTTATCGTGCCCTCCTCGAACTCACGGAGATGGCCTTCGTGCCGGCTGGAGCTGATGATGTGCCGCAGTTCCTCCGCTGAATGTCCGCCACCGCGCTGCTCGGCACGCAGGCCGATCATGCGGCTGATCAAAGCGGCGGAGCGCTCGATGACGGCCACGAAAATCTCGGTGACGCGGTAGAACACCAGCAGCACGGGTGCGACAATGATCGCCAGCCGGTCTGCCTTTTCGAGCGCGAGGTTCTTTGGCACTACTTCTCCGAGCACGACGTGGGCAAACGTCATGACGGCAAACGCGAGCGCAAAACTGACGCCATGGATGAGCGCGGTCGTGGTCGGCGTAAGTACCGGATTGAACGCCGCGCTGATCAGCCGGAACAGGGTGTCCTCACCGGCCCAGCCCAGTCCAAGGCTTGCGAGCGTCACACCTACCTGCACCACCGACAGCAGCCGTTCGGGATTAGCGAGCAGGCTCAGAGCCGCCTGCGCGCCGACGTTGCCCGTCTCGGCGAGTTGCCGCAGACGCGAACGGCGAACCGACAGCAGTGCCACTTCAGCGGCGGCAAAGAATCCGTTGAGCGCAACGATGAAGGCCAGCAGCAGGAACCGCAAAGCGTAGTTGCCTTCCATCTGTGGGCTCCGGGGTGAAAAAGCAGCGCTTCGATAGAATCGAGCGAGTGCCTCTCAACCGGCTGCTGAAATATCTTAACTTGCTGGTAGCCGCGCTCTTACTGGCAGCTCTGGCGGGCGTCGTTTGGTTCGCGTGGCGGCCGCTGCCGAAGACGAGCGGCGAGATCAGCGCAGCCGTGCGGCGCACCGCGAAGGCAGTCCGCGACCGGCTCGGCGTTCCCCACATCAGTGCCGAAAGTCTGGAAGACGCGCTCTTCGTGCAGGGCTATGTAACGGCGCAGGACCGGCTTTGGCAGCTCGAGGCTACGCGGCGTTACGCCGGCGGGGATCTCGCTGAAGTGGCGGGCGCGGCTGCCGTGGCTGCCGACCGCGAGTCGCGCCGCCTTCGCACGCGCCGACTCGCGGAGGAGCACTACAAACGGCTCGACCCGAAAGTGCGCGCGTTGTTCGCAGAGTATGCGCGTGGCATCAATTACTTTCTCGAGACCCACCGCAACGCGCTGCCCCTCGAATTCACCATCATGCGGTTCGATCCACGGCCGTGGAGCGTCGTCGATTCGATACTCGTCTGCATTCACATGTTCCGCGATCTGACCACGACGTGGCGCGATGAGATCGAGAAGCGATCCATGATTGACGGCGGCGATGCGCGGCGGGTGAACGCCTTGTATCCCATGCGCAGCGGGCGCGAACCAGCGCCTGGCTCGAACGCGTGGGCCATCAGCGGCCGGTTCACCGCCAGCGGCCGGCCTCTGCTTGCCAATGACACGCACCTCGCCTACGCGCTGCCATCGACGTGGTACATGGTGCACCTGCAGACGCCTCCGACAAGCGTGGCCGGCGTTTCGGTTCCCGGCGTACCGGGCGTCATCATCGGCCACAACGAGCGCATCGCCTGGGGCGTCACGAACCTCCACTTCGATGTGCAGGATCTTTACGGAGAGCGGCTGAACGCGACGACCGGCCACTACGCTTTTCGTGGCCAGCTGCTGAACGCGCGACGGGAGCGAGAGCGTATCGGCGTGCGCAATGGCCGGCCAATTGAGGTCGACAACTGGGTCACGCATCACGGCCCCGTATACATCAACGACGGCACCAGTCTGCTCACATTGCGCTGGATTGCGGCCGATCCCGATGGGTTCGATTTCCCTTTCTTCGAGGTGAACGCGGCGCAGAACTGGGCGGAGTTTCGGACGGCTCTGGAGCGCTTCCCCGGACCCGCGCAGAATTTCGTTTACGCGGATGTCGACGGCAACATCGGATTCCAGGTCGCGGGACGCTTGCCGATCCGGCATGCCTGCGACGGCGACCTGCCCGCGGACGGCTCCTCGGGCGAGTGCGAATGGGATGGCTTTATTCCATTCGAAGAGTTGCCGGCCATATTCAACCCGCCGTCCGGCATCATCGTGACCGCGAACCAGAATCCGTTCCCGGCCGATTACAAATACCGCGTCAGCGGAGACTTCGCTCCCGGATACCGAGCCGCGCAGATTCGCGCGTTGTTGTCAGCCCGGCGCGGCTGGCGGCCCGAAGACATGATCGCTGTCCAGAAGGACGTATATTCAGCGTTCTCGCATTTTCTTGCGCGGGAAATCGTGCGCGCATACGATGCGCGCGGCCGGCGCAATGAGCAGCTCCGCGGCGCGGCCGACATCCTGCGCGGATGGAACGGCCAGATGGAGAAAGATTTGGCAGCGCCGCTGATAGTGGCGCTCGCGTATCAGCAGCTGCGGCGTGCGATCGCGGATCGTGCCTCACCGAAAGCCGGCGCGGCATACGAGAGCCATATGGCGACCGCCGTCGTGGAGGGACTCCTGCGCGAGCGCCCGCGCGACTGGTTCGGCGACTGGGACGAGCTGCTGCTCCGCTGCCTGCAAGTGGCGCTCGAAGACGGCCGCAGGCAGCAGGGGCGCAATGTGGCGAACTGGGAGTACGGCCATTATCTGGAGCTCACGATCGAAAACCCGATCGCCCGGCGTGTCCCCTGGATCGGAAAGTACTTCCACATCGGGCCGGTTCCGCAGAGCGGCTCGAGCACCACGGTCAAACAGACCACTCGCCGGATCGGCCCCTCCATGCGGTTTGTGGCGGTGCCGGGCGACTGGGACAAATCGCTCCTCAACATCACAATCGGGCAATCAGGTCAAAGGCTGTCGCGGCACTACAGGGACCAGTGGGACGCCTACTATGCCGGTCGCAGCTTCCCCTTGCCGTTCAGC
>DASSSG010000144.1:0-15247 GCA_035708545.1 Bryobacteraceae bacterium
GCCGGCTGGCTGCGACGATAAGACGAGATGCTCCTGTGGTTGTCTCACCCTGACGACCATCTGCTGAACCGCTATGCTTTCGGGCATATCGACGATGAGCGCGTTCTCGCGCAACTCCAGGAGCACTTGTTCATATGCGAGCAGTGCCGCACGGAGGTGGAACAAGCCGTCAGCATTGGCGGAGCCTTGCGCGATTATGCTCGCGCTCCACGGTGCGGACCGGCGCGAGCGAAGAGTGCCGGAACTGGTCGCCGCAGGACCTGATGCCCAGGACGGTGGTCGGTGTCCTGCACCGACTTGCCGATTGAGTCGCGGTCGTCGGACACCCGCGTCCTGAACGCGGACATCGGATACCCAAGGTACTAGCTACGGTCCAGTACCGATAGTCCGTTGTAGTGCGCAGGGTAAACATGGCATACTCCTCAGCACTGCGTATGTCAGGCGTTGATCGTCTGCGGACGCCCGACGTGTTGTTTCACATCGGTGGACCGATCCTGCCAATGCCGCTCTGTGCCGACCGGCAGTGGATAGTGATCGTGCGTCCCGAGTGCATCGAGCAGTATGCTCCGGACGGCAACGGGCTGTGCCCGGAGTGTTTCCAGAGGTACCGGGAACAGCGAATCACGGTCCGGACTGTGGCCGGCGACAGCCAATAGCGAGCCCGAACCCGACAGATCACCGGCAGCGAAGTGGCAGTTGGTTGAGCGCGATCCTGAGCCACTGCCGCCGATTTTCAAACTGGCGCATTACGGTAACCGTTTGTAACGCCCGCCTGCTCGTCAGACGAACGTGCGGTAGAGGGCAGACTACGCTGCTGATCAGCAAGGACGCCACATTCTGCGGCCCTTTTGCTTTGATGGCGTGCTGCCAGCGTTCCATGCGACGCTCAGGCCGCAGGCAACGGCATAGCGGCCGCCGGTCCTGCGTTCCTTGGAGGGCCTCGGTACGAGTACGATGGCGAGAGCCCACAAGCGAGTTTGTCGCGTCACGCCCGCAGGGACTGGCGTACGCCGATGCTCTTTCAAACTCACCCACGATCCGCGACGCGGTAGTGGGTCAGTTTGCCCGTCATGCGAACCGTAGCGCGTATGGAGTCGGGATGAGAATTCCGCCGACGTGGTCCGGTTCTGGGTCACTAGATTAAGGCTGCTGCTCCGTTTTTGAAAACAGCGCCATAATGAAAAGGCGAGGGTGATAGACATGAGAAACGTCGTCACGTTCCGAATTGCCATATGGGCGAGCACAGGGTTTGTCGTTTCGGCCGCGTGGGCGCTTTATTTCGCGAGCACAAACAAAGCCCTTCCGACCGAACCGCTTGTGTACGCTCTCGCGTCGGTAACGCAACCACTCGCTGCGGCCATCTTGTATTTGAAACCAGTTCACAAGCTCACCTTTGCCTGGATTGCCGTTGCGAATGCCGCTACATATGCGGTGCTCGGCTTCATCGTGGAGAAGGCCCGAGAACACCACCGCCGGTCGCTCCAGATTTCAAATTGACCCACTACCCGCGACGCCGCGACGCTGCGACGCGTCCGGTTTGACGGGGACCCGCAAGGGCTGGTAAACTCAGAGGTTTGTAAGACGTTAACGGAGAAGGTCTGTCCATGAATACCCCGTTCCCGTCCGCGAACGATATCGAGCGTAAGTGGTACGTTCTGGACGCCCGCGACGCCGTCCTCGGCAGGCTCGCCAGTCGTGCAGCTATGCTGTTGATGGGAAAGACAAAACCCACATACACGCCGTTCCTGGATACGGGCGATCACGTGATCGTAATCAACGCCGACAAGGTCCGGCTGACCGGGCAGAAAGAGCTTCAAAAACTCTATCGTCATCACAGCGGCTATCCCGGCGGACTGAAGGAGACCCCGGCTCATAAACTGCGGGCGCGCCGGCCGGTTCGCCTCGTGGAACTGGCGATCCAGGGCATGCTGCCGAAAACGAAACTCGGTAAGCAGATGTACCGCAAGCTCAGGGTTTATGCGGGCGACCGTCATCCGCACGTCGCGCAAAAGCCAGTAGACATGGCACTGCAATAGACAAGGAGTCTGAGTGGCAGGACTGATTCAACATCTGGGAACAGGACGTCGGAAGAGATCGGTAGCCCGAGTCTTTCTGCGGCCGGGCAACGGCACGGTCACGATCAATGGCCGCGTGCTGAATGAATACTTCACGACCGAGACGGCTCGGGCCATGGTTCGCCAGCCGCTTCTCGCCACCGAGACCGCCGATCGTTTTGACGTGTTGATCCTGGCGGACGGCGGCGGTGTGAGCGGACAAGCCGGAGCGGCACGCCTCGGCATCGCGCGCGCTCTGGTCGAGTTCAATTCCGAGCTTCGTGGCCGGCTGAAGGAGCTCGGGTATCTGACGCGCGACCCGCGCGCTCACGAGCGCAAGAAGTACGGCCAGAAGGGCGCGCGCAAGCGCTTCCAGTTCTCCAAGCGCTAATGGTCAGTTTTTTCAGACGGGCCGCCGGTTCAGCTTTCCCTGGAACACGGTGGCGCATCTGACGTCGCATGCACAAGCGGGCGGTGAGCATGTCTTTCCGTCCGAACCCGTAATATTCAATCCCCGCGCGCAAATCTCGCTTTGGACCGCGACGCGGGCTGCACGATTCAGGGAGATACTTTGCCGTCAATTTCAATGAAGGAACTGCTCGAAGCGGGCGTTCATTTCGGGCACCAGACCAGGCGCTGGAATCCGAAGATGAAGGAATACATCTTCGGCGAACGCAATGGGATCTACATCATCGACCTTCAGAAGACGCTGAAGCTGTTCAAAGACGCCATGCGGTACGTCGCCGAGCAGGCTGCCGTGGGCAAGACCGTGCTCTTCGTCGGCACCAAGCGGCAGGCTCAGGAGGCCATCGCTGAAGAGGCCTCGCGCTGCAGCCAGTTTTACGTCAACCAGCGCTGGCTCGGCGGGCTGCTGACCAACATGTCGACCGTGCAGCGGTCCATCAAGCGGCTCAAGCTGCTCGATGAGATGGCCACGGACGGAGGGTATGCCGGACGCAGCAAGAAGGAAGGCATTCGCCTTGAACGCGAGCGCAGGCATCTGCAGCAGAATCTCGCCGGCATCAAAGACATGAACGGTCTGCCGGACCTGCTGTTCGTGATCGACTCGAACAAGGAAGAGATCGCGGTCATGGAAGCGCGGCGTCTGGGTATTCCCGTTGTCGCGGTTGTGGACACAAACTGCGACCCGGACCAGGTCGACTACGTTATTCCGGGCAACGACGACGCCTTGCGCGCCATCCGGCTGTTCACGAACAAGGTCGCCGATGCGGTTATCGAAGGCCGTGCCCTGGCGACCGAGCATGACTTTACCGCCGAGAAGATTGTCACGGAAGAGGCGACGACCTCGACCTTCGATCAAACCGACTACACGCACTATCTCGATCCGAAGTACGCCGAGCAGCTCATGAGCGAATCGATCGCCGATGAAGACCTGCCGATGACGTCGCTCCCGAAGAAGAACCCGGCCAGCGAAACGGCCGATCTGGCGACAGCCAGCGAAGTAACGAAGTAAGACAGCAGCCGCGAAGCCTCAGACGCTGCCGGCTCTCTCGACCGGAGGTCTGCGTTGATACATACGGCTGGACTGCAGGTGAGGAATTTATGGCGGAAATAACCGCATCTCTGGTAAAGCAACTGCGCGAGCGCACGGCCGCCGGCATGATGGAGTGCAAGAAGGCCCTCGAAGAGGCCAGGGGGGACCTCGGCGAAGCCGAGACGATCCTGAGGAAGCGCGGCATCGCTTCGGCATCGAAAAAGGGGGCGCGCGCGACACGCCAGGGCGTGATCGGCAGCTATATCCATCCGGGCGCGCAGCTCGGAGTTCTGGTGGAGGTCAACTGTGAGTCGGACTTCGTGGCCCGAACCGATGACTTCCAGGAGCTCGTAAAGGACATCGCGATGCAGGTCGCGGCCGCCGATCCGCAGTTCATCCGCAAAGAAGACGTCACGGAGGACGTTCTGAACCGGGAACGCGAGATCGCCCGTGATCGCGCCCGCAACGAAGGGAAACCGGAGAAGATTCTCGACAAGATCGTGGAGGGCCGGCTGAGCAAGTTCTACGAGGAGATCTGCCTGCTCGAGCAGCCGTTCATCCGGGATAACACGATGACGGTCCAGCAGCTGATCGCGACAAGGATCGCGAGGCTGGGCGAGAATATCACCGTCGCACGCTTCACGCGTTATAAGGTCGGTGATCTGGCCGGCGCCCCGGAGCCCGCGGCCCGCAACGACGGCCAGTAAAACGGTGGGAGCGTTCCGCAGATGCGGCAGCGTCTCAGGGGCGGAGGGCTGGCGCTGAATGCCCGCGTATAACCGCATCCTGCTCAAACTCAGCGGCGAGGTCATGGCCGGACCGGCCGAATTCGGCATCGACGGCGATCGCGTTCAGTCTCTCGCGCGCGACGTGGTGGAAGTCGTCCGCACCGGCACACAGCTCGGACTCGTCGTCGGCGGCGGGAACTTCTTCCGCGGCGTAGCGGCGGCGGCGCGGAACATGGACCGTGTCAGCGCCGATCACATGGGCATGCTCTCGACTGTGATCAACGCTCTGGCATTGCAGGATGCGCTCGAACAGGCAGGCGTGCCGACGCGCGTGATGACCGCCATCGAGATGCGCCAGGTGGCCGAACCGTATATCCGCCGGCGTGCGCTCCGGCATCTCGAGAAGGGACGCGTCGTCATCTTCGCGGCCGGAACTTCGAATCCGTATTTCTCGACCGACACGGCCGCGGCTCTGCGGGCGCTGGAGATAAAGAGCGACATGCTCGCCAAGGCCACGCGAGTCGACGGAGTTTACGACAAGGATCCGCTGAAGCACAGCGACGCTGTGCTCTTCCGGAAGATCAGCTACACGGAAGTGCTGGCGCGGGGACTCGGGGTGATGGACGCCTCCGCCGTAGCGATGTGCCGCGACAATCGGCTTCCCATTCTGGTTTTCAATCTCAATACAAGCGGAAATATAATGCGTATGGCCCGGGGTGAATCCCTGGGCACTCTCATTGTCAGCGACTGAGCGCTGGAGACCATCACATGAAACCGGAAGCACAAGCCGCTACGACGGCGCAGTTCAGAAGCGCGAAAGAGATCGAAACGAGTGCGAAACAGCGTATGGAAAAGGTGCTCGGCGACCTGCAGCATGCGATGACGCACATTCGGACGGGACGCGCGTCGGTGAACCTTCTCGACGGCATCAAAATCGATTATTACGGCACGCCCACGCCCCTGAATCAGGTTGCGAACCTGCATGTTCCGGAGCCGTTCCTGATTACCGTGCAGCCGTGGGACGCCTCTCAGATCGGACCGATCGAGAAAGCAATCCGCGCGTCGGAGCTCGGCCTGAATCCGAGCAACGACGGAAAACTGATTCGTGTTCCCATTCCGCAGCTCACCGAGGAACGGCGGCGCGAGTTCGTGAAAAAGCTGCACCACGTCGCCGAAGATCACCGTGTGGGGTTGCGGAACATCCGCCGCGACGCCAACGAGCAGCTCAGGAAGCTGCAGAAGGACAAGGCGATCAGCGAGGACGATGAGCGGCGGGCCCTCGACGAAATTCAGAAGATGACCGACGCCCACATCCAGAAGCTGGACGCGTCCGCCAAAGCGAAGGAAAAGGAGATTCTCGACGTCAACAAGTAACGCCAGCCGACGCGGCGGGCCTCTGACCCACGCACATCACTGGAAAGAGCGGTAGTCTCGCTTCGGCGGGGCCTGGGTGCCGGCACGGACGATGATGTGGACCGCCACGTCGCCTTCCTCGCCCGATCGGAATCGCACCGTTACGCGCGCGTTGACGCGGAGCTTTCCTTCCACTTTGGTCTCCTGTGTCATGAGGAAGGATCGGCTTTCGCTTTTCCCGAGATGATTGCGCGACACGGTGATCCGGCCGGAGCCCAGATCCGCGATGGTTCCCGAGAAGAAACTGGCGCCGGCCTCCGCCGCAGGCGGATCCTGGCCGGGTACGCGGAGAGGCGCGCTCCCGCCCAGCAAACCCACGAGGATAAGCGCTCGAAACAGTCCCACTATTTACCAGCATATTGGACGCGAATGAAGCCCGGCTGAAACAGGCATTAAAGTCTGTTCATTGCCTGCGCCTTCGGCAGCTCAGAGCACGAGCACGGGGTGATACAGGTTCGGCAGCCGCGCCTCGGCGATCGCGATCAGCTTGCCGTCTTCACCGATCGCTTTGACATACCGGCTCGACGCGGCGCTCCGGAATGGTGACACGCGAAAGTCACGTCCCTGGCGGATGAAGTTCGCGGTCGGCGGATCCACGGTTTCGGCGGGAAACTCCGGCAGTAACTCCGCGGCGGGAATCAGCGCCTGCGCCAGATCCATGTCGCGCGCGAGTTCCTCGAGGCGTTCGAGCGTCAGCGCGCGGGAAATTTCGAAGCTCCCCGAAGCGGTGCGGCGCAGCGCTTTGAGGAATGCGCCAGTCCCGAGCATTTTCCCAAGATCGTGCGCGATGCCGCGCAGGTAGGTGCCTGCCGAGCAGTGCACGCGTACGCGGGCCTCCGCGCCCGCAACATCCAGTAAGTCGAAGGAGTAGATCTCGACCTGGACGGGCTTTAGCTCGACTTCGATATTCCTGCGCGCCAGTTTGTACGCCGGCTGGCCGCCGATCTTCTTGGCCGATATGGGCGGCGGAACCTGCTGGATGGGGCCGCGGAATTCTGCCAGCATGGGCTCGACCAGGTCGCGCGTCAGCCTGACTTCGACGCACTCGCCCGTCGGTTCGCCCTCGCTGTCGTACGTCGTCGTGGCGCAGCCGAAGCGGATCGAGGCCTCGTAGACCTTGTCGTTGCGTTCGAAGAACTGCGCGAGCCGCGTGGCGCGGCCGACCACGAGCGGAAGAACGCCGGTCGCGATCGGATCGAGCGTCCCGAGATGCCCGACTTTGCGCGTGTTGGCCAGGCGGCGCATCCGGTTGACCACGTCGTGCGAGGTCCAGCCCGCGGGCTTGTCAACAACGATGACCCCGTCCATCAAGCCCACTGTAGCAACGGGCGCGTCAAACGGCAGGCAGCGCTCTGGCGCGACTGGCGTTCCAGCGGCGGCGGGCAAACGACGCGCGCACCACGCGAGGCAGGATCGCAGCTGCTGCCGCGGGCTGTGACATATGGCTCCGGCGAGCACGCTGTGTGGCCCCAACACGCCGCTGCCGTACAATGGTCAACGCTTCGAAACCTGCATGTCACTGCCACTTACGCCGATTCGCTTCCTCGCGCGCGCGGTCGATCTGTTCGGCAGCAAGATCGGCGTCATCTCCGGCGATCGCCAGTTCACGTATGCCGAGTTCGGCGAACGCTGCCGGCGCCTCGCAGCCGCGCTGAAACATTTTGGTGTCGCCGCGGGCGATCGGGTAGCCTACCTGAGTCTGAACAATCACCAGCTGCTCGAGGGCTACTATGGCGTGCCGGCAGCGGGCGCAATCGTTATGCCCCTGAACGTCCGCCTTGCGCCCGCCGAACTCGCGGCCATCCTGCAGCACGCAGAGGCTTCCGTTCTGTTCTACGAATCCGATTTCGCGCCGCTCGTCGAACGGCTGGCGCCCGCGTGCCCCGGCGTTCGCCACCATATCGAGCTGAACAAGAATTACGAGCAGCTCCTTGCCAGCGCCGAACCGGCGGGGCTCGATTACACGGCGGTCGACGAGAACTCGATCGGCGAGCTCTTTTACACGAGCGGCAGCACCGGCACGCCCAAAGGCGTGATGCTCACGCATCGCACTCTCTACCTGCACGGTATGAGCGTCGCCACACTGATGAGCGAACCGGAGACGATGGTTGACCTCCATACGATCCCTCTGTTTCACGCGAACGGATGGGGACGCCCGCAGGCATCCACGATGCTCGGAAGTGTCCAGGTGATGGTCCGCCGCTTCGATCCTCCCACCGTTCTCGCACTGATAGAACGCCATCGTGCGACGGACATGTGCCTGGTACCGACAATGGCCAACGCACTGCTGAACTGTCCGGATATCGGCAAACACGACCTGTCCAGCCTGCGCACGATCATGATTGGTGGCGCTGCATCGTCTCCCGAGCTTGTCGAACGCATGGAAAAGGCGCTCGGATGCCGCTGCGTAGCCGGCTATGGTCTTACCGAAACCGCTCCCGTGCTCACGATGTCGCGTCCAAAGGCAGTCGTGCCGAACGAAGAAGATCGCGCACGGTATCACAGACAGGCAATGGCCGGGTGGCCGGTGCCGGGCGTGGAGCTGCGCGTGGTCGACATGCAGATGCGCGACGTGCCGCGCGATATGACCAGCATCGGCGAAATTGTCGCCCGCGGCGATCACATTATGGCCGGCTACTACAAAGATGAGGCCGGGACCGCTTCGGTAATGACGGGCGGCTGGTTCCACACCGGCGACATGGCGGTATGGGATACCGAGGGTTACATCCACATTGTCGACCGCCGCAAGGAAATCATCATCAGCGGCGGCGAGAATATCTCTTCGCTCGAGGTGGAGAAGGCCATCTACGCGCATCCCGATGTGTTCGAATGCGCGGTGGTTGCTGCGCCGGATCCGCAGTGGGGCGAAGTGCCGGTTGCGATCGTCGTGCGCAAGCCCGCCGCCACCCTCGACGAGCAGACTCTGCTCGCGTTTCTCTCGGATCGGCTCGGAAGATTCAAGCTTCCCCGCCGCATCGAATTCACGGAAGAACCGCTGCCGAAGACGGGCACCGGCAAAATACGCAAGACGATGCTCCGGGAAAAGTACTGGGCGGGCATGACTCGACGCGTACACGGATGATCGGCATCGCACTGAACGTCCCGCGCGAATACCAGGAGCGCGTCACAGCCGAACTCTGGGAAGCGGCTACTGCCGGCATCGCCGAAGATGACGAACGCCTCACCGCATTCTTCGAAGATGATGCCGATCGGAACGCGCTGCTCAGGCAGTTTGCGGTGTGGGAACCGGAACTTCGCGAAGAGCAGGACCGCGACTGGGTGGCCGAATCACGGGACACATGGCAACCCTTCGCCGTCGGCGACCGCTTCTGGCTCGTTCCTGAGTGGCGCGATGACGCGCCGCCCGCCGGCCGCATCCGCCTCACGATCCAGCCGGGCATGGCCTGCGGAACCGGCACGGCGCCTGCCACGCAGCTCTGTCTGTCCGCGATGGAGAAATGGCTGCCGGCGGGCGCCAGCGTGTTCGACGTGGGCACGGGATCCGGCATTCTGGCCGAAGCGGCGCGCCTGCTCGGCGCAGGCACGGTGGTGGCCTGCGATATCGATCATGAGGCCGCACGGATTGCGCGGGCGAATGTAAGCGGCCTGGCGGTCTTCAGCGGCTCGGTGCGCTCGGTGCGCAGCGCATGCTTTGATGCGATCGTAGCCAATCTCAATGCCGCCACGCTGGGCGCGATCGCACCAGATCTCGTACGGATTCGCAGGCCCGGTGGCCTCCTGATCGTCAGCGGCTTCCGCCCGAGCGAGGCTGCGGGCGTCGCCGCCGCCGCAGAGAGCAATCCT
Source organism: Bryobacteraceae bacterium (assembly GCA_035708545.1). Lineage (GTDB taxonomy): Bacteria > Acidobacteriota > Terriglobia > Bryobacterales > Bryobacteraceae > DASSSG01. Next base: position 9,495 of record DASSSG010000144.1, read on the forward strand.
CGCGGCACGCTCATCGACAGCGACTGGGCATGCCTGCTACTGTGAATCGCCGGTCCGGTACCCTTCTTGCAGGACGCGCAACTTCTCCCGCTCGACGATTTCCTCGCGCGAGCACAAACGCGCCGTTTCAAAGTCGTGGTGCGCTATCGCATGGATAGTGCGATTGACCAGCGCCGTGACCCTCTGCTCGGCGGCGGCCAAATCGGCAGGCGGGCCGCTTGCGGCAGGTACGGCCGCGCGGCGGGTGTGCATACGCTCAGCGGCTGCCCCGCGGATGACGCCCCAAAGCTCGGAGACCGCGAACCGAACGTAAGTAACCAGTCCGCGCTGGTCGGCGGCTGCGCGCTCAAAGACGCCGATCATTTCCGTGCCGAAGACCTGCCTATGCTCGGCTGGGTACAGACGGAGCAACACCCGGTATACTCGCGCCACAATCACCTCACACCTCGCTGGTTCTGAGCCGCGCGCTCGCCGCCCGCGTCAGCTGTTTCATCCGTTCCACTTCCGACTCGAGCAGCCGCCGCCCCACAGCGGTAAGCCGGTAGGCCTGTTTGTCGCGCGAAGTATCCTCCTGCTCGAAGCGCTCGATCCAGCCGTCCTCGAGGAGGCGCCGCAGAGCCCCGTAGAGCGTGCCGGTGCTCATCCGCACGCGGCCGTTACTGAGCATTTCGATGTCTTTCATCAGTGCATAGCCGTGGCGGGGTTCATCGGCCAGGCTGACGAGGATCAGCAGGACGGCTTCACTCAGGGGTCTCGTATCGGGACCGTCATGTCCTTTTGCGACATGTCGCATGAAGACATATTACGCCTTATCCAGGTTCTCTGTCAATCCCTGCTCTTGCGTGTGTAAACCCGGATGCGCAAACGGCCGAAAAAGGGACAGCAGTCCGGAAATGCCGACCGGAGCAGCAGTGTGAAATTGCCCGCAAACGTACTCGCCGTCGTTGCTTTCCTCGCGATCGTTTACGCAGTAAGCGGCTGGGTGCAGAGCTACCTTGTCTCCGCAACCGCGGCACGCGCGGCAAGTTGCCTTGAACTGCTGGGAAGCACGACGGTTGAGGAGCAGGGCATCACGAGAATCGCCGGGAGCATCAGGAACAACTGCGGGCGAAAGTACCTCGCGGTGCAGGTAAGCTTCAAACTGGACAGGACCGACAAATCCGGGCTGCCGCCGGCGTTTGTATTCGCCGATGGCCATGATCTGGCGCCGGGCGCGATCTGGGAATTCCGGACGTCTCCCGTGGCGAAGAGTACGGCGTACCACGTGGACGAAATCTCGGGTCGCTGAGCCCTACCCGGACCTGCGCCTCCCCTGCTATACTTAAAGCGTCGAGCGAACAGAGTGGGCGGAAGCCCACTTTTTTATTGGCCGAATCTCCGATTTCCACCTTCGACCACCACGCCGGCGATCAGCAGCAAAATGCCACACAGTATCACTCGGGAGGCCATCGTCGCGAAAGTTGTCGAGATCACCGACCGCGTCGGCCGGCCTGAGCACATCGAAGCTGTTGAAGCCGAGTTTCTGGGCGGCGGCAACAACCGGCTGCTGCGTATTTACATTGACAAGCCCGGCGGCATCACGCACGCCGACTGCGAGTTCATCTCCCAGCACGTGGGAACCATCCTGGACGTGGAGGACGTCATTCCGGGCGGCTCCTACACGCTCGAGGTGAGTTCGCCCGGCGTCGAGCGCCGGCTGATGAAACCGTCCGACTACGAGCGTTTCCGAGGCCAGAAAATCAAAGTGTCGCTGCGCGAGCCGGTAGAGAATCAGAAGCGCTGGGAAGGCACCCTGACCGGCTTCTCTGACGGGTTCGTCACGCTCGAGCCCGCCCCCGGCAAAACCGTCCGTTTCGCTCTCGCACAGGTGCAGAAGGCGAACCTGAAGTTCGAGTGGTAATCAGCCAGTCACGTTAACGAAGGGAATGCGTCGTGCCATCCATCGTCGAGTCCATCGAGACACTCAGTAAGGAAAAAGGGATCGATCCCCAGATCGTCATCGGCGCGGTAAAGGACGCCATGCTCGTCGCCGCCCGCAAGCAGTTCCGGACGACGGAAGAGCTCGTGGCCGACGTCGACGAGAAGACGGACACGATCCGTATCTATGCGCTCAAAAAAGTCGTGGAGACGATCGAAGATCCAATCAACCAGCTCACGGTAGAGCAGGCGCAGGAGTACCAGCCCGGCGCAACCGTTGGCGATGAAATCCGAATCCCGAAGGGCACCGAGTCGCTCGGCCGGATCTCGGCACAGACCGCCAAGCAGGTGATTCTGCAGAAGGTTCGCGAAGCCGAGCGCGAAACCATCTACAGCGAATATTCGGACCGCGTCGGGGAGCTGGTGAACTGCACGGTCAAGCGTATCGAAGGGCAGGACCTCGTTTGCGACCTCGGAAAAACCGAAGCGCGCCTGCCGAAAAAGGAGCAGTCCCGGCTCGAGAACTTCACGGTCGGCGACCGCATCCGTTGTGTCATACGGACTGTCGAAAAGGCGGGCAAGAACGCCGGCGTGATCGTCTCGCGGGGCGCGCCGGAGCTCGTGATGCGGCTCTTCGAGCAGGAGGTTCCCGAAATTTACGATGGCACCGTTGTGATCAAAGGCTGCGCGCGCGAAGCCGGCGAGCGCACCAAGATCGCCGTGTTCAGCCGCGATCGGGATGTCGACTGTGTGGGCGCCTGCGTGGGCATGAAAGGCATGCGCGTGCAGTCGATCATCCGAGAGCTCCGCGGCGAGAAGATCGACATCATCGAGTACTCTGAGGACCCCGTTGTATTCGCGACCCACGCTCTCAGTCCGGCCAAGATCAGCCGCGTGTCGATTCTGAGCGCCACGGATCGGCACATGGAAGTAATCGTCGATGATACCCAGCTTTCGCTCGCCATCGGCAAGAAGGGCCAGAACGTTCGGCTTGCGGCGAAGCTGCTCGGCTGGAAAATCGATATCAAGAGCGAGGAAGAGAAACGGCAGGAAGTGGAGTCGCAGATGGCGCAGCTCGTGATGTCGGGCGCGCCCGTAAGCATCCTGATCGAGCATGGCGTGGACGAAACGCTGGTCGGGAAGATTGCCCAGGGCGGGGTCGGAACGGTGGAAAAGCTCGGCTCCATGACACCCGAGGAAATCGAGCAGATTCCCGAGGTCGGACCGGAAGACGTTCAGCGCATTCAGGAGGCCGTGATTTCGTATTACGCGCAGTTCGAGGCGCCGGCCGAGGGTGTCTCGCCGGAAGAAGCGTCGCTGGATGAAACCCTGGCGGCCGCAAACAGCCAGATCGAGCCGATCGGCGGCAGCAAGGATGATCCCGACGCATTCGCCTCCTGGAGCGGGCAGGCAGAGTCAACGAGCGATGAACTCCCCGAGGCGTCCGCGAACCTCGTGTACGAGCCCGAAAAGGGCGAAACGCCCTCAGAACCCGCGACCCCGGAGGAGAGCGAAGAGGAACCGCGAGCATAAGGGTGCGCCACGTGAAGAACCAGCGAAAACCGAAGCCGCCGCGGCACCGTGCCAGAGTGGCGGGCGGAAATAAGGCCTCCTGTTTGAGTAGGACGTCAGTGTTGATTTTGCTACGATTGAAAGACACGCGTCTGGTTCGCCGGGGGTCGTGTGCTCCGATCAGGGCAGGTAACCGAGGACCAGTGTCCTGATTGCCGTAGTACAAAACGCAGTTTTTATCTATGAGTAAAATCCGCATCAACGAGCTGGCGCGCGATCTCGAGGTTAAGCCTAACCGCATCCTCGAGCTGCTGCCCGAATTCGGCATAACCGAAAAGAAGACTCACTCCAGCTCGATTGACGAAGATATAGCGCTGCAGGTCAAGCGGCGGTTTGTCCAGGAGGGGATTATTCCGCCGTTTGAAGAGCCCGCACGCGAAGCGGAGCCGGAGCCGCGTTCGTCGGCCGTAGCCGTCGAGGAAAGACCCAGAGAGGCCGCACGAACGGCGATTCCACGCGTGAGCGCGGACGGCGCCGCCCACGCGATTCGCCCTGCCGGGGACGGCGCGCCCGCCGAAGAGACCGCAGCGACCGCACCCGAAGCCGGCGCTGCCGAGACCACGGAGGCCCCGTTTATCCCCCAGTTCCGCCCCGCAACCGCGCCGATTCGGCCGCCACTCGCGGGCGTGCGGCCGCGCACAGCGCCGCCTGCCCCTGGTGCACCGCCGCCGTCGTCCGCGCCGGCCCAAGCGCGTATTCCCGAAGCGCCGCAAACCACTCCGGTGCCCGGCACACCACGGACTCCCGTGCGCCCGCCGGCCGCGCCGACGCGCGGTGTTCCGATCTATCGTCCCGGCCAGCAGGTTCCATCGGGGCCCCGGCAGCCGCTTCCGACCAGTGACCAGCGTCCGGCCGCGGCGACACCGGGGACACCGCAGCCCAGTGCTCCGCAGCAGGCCCGTGTGGCAACGCGGCCGGTACCACCGGCAAGCATCACAGTTCCTGCTCGCAGCAGCCCCGCGCCGGCCAGTCCCGCCGCGGGCCAGTCAGGCCGGCCGACACTCGTGGGCCAGCCTGCGGCTCGTCCGGTGGTGCCGCCGCGCGCGGACCTGCTCGCTCGCATCCAGCAGACGCGGCCGATGCCTGGGCAGGCAGCTCCGGCGGCCCCGCGCCCGGGTATGCCGACCCGGCCCAGCTCCCCGCTGCCCGGCCAGCCGATTTACCGTGGCCCCATCCGCCCCGGCCAGCAAATGCGCGGCCCAGGCGGTCCCGGGGGTCCCGCGCAGGCCCGCGGCCCCGCCGCTCGTGGCCGGCCGATGCACCCGACCTCGCCTTTGCGTGTCGAACCGGCGCCGCTCCCGCCAGGCGAGACGCAACGCCGCCTCCAGGCGAAACGCGGTACTGCCGTCATCGAGCGTGACCGCGACCGGGAAGGCGTCGACAAGCACCTGCGTCCCACCGCGCGCGTGCGCGAGGACGAATCGAAGCTGGCAGCCGGCAAAGAGGTGACCATTGCCGAAGGCATCACGGTCAAAGAACTTTCCGAGAAGCTCGGCCTGAAGGCCAGCCTGATCATCAAGAAGCTGGTCGACAAGAAAATCTTCGCGACCATCAATCAGACGATGGACACGAAGCTCGCGAGCGACGTCGCCCGGGAGTTTGGCGCCTCCGTGAATCAAATGACCTTCGAGGAGGAGTCCACTCAGGAGCTCGAGCTCGCCGAAGTCGAAACCGACCTCCAGACGCGCGCTCCCGTGGTGACCATCATGGGACATGTGGATCACGGCAAGACGTCGCTGCTCGACTCCATCCGCGCGTCGAATGTCGCCGACCGCGAAGCCGGCGGCATCACGCAGCACATCGGCGCCTACTCCGTCACACTGAACAATCGCAAGATCGTTTTTATCGATACGCCGGGTCACGAGGCGTTCACCCGCATGCGCGCCCGCGGCGCCAAAGTCACCGATATCGTCGTTCTTGTCGTCGCTGCCGATGACGGAGTCATGCCGCAGACGCTGGAGGCAATCGATCATGCGAAAGCGGCGAAGGTTCCGATCATAGTCGCGATCAACAAGGTGGATAAACCCGACGCGCAGCCCGAGCGGATCAAGCAGCAGCTCGCCGACCGCGGCCTGCTCGCGGAGGACTGGGGCGGGGACACCGTCATGGTGCCCGTGTCGGCAAAAACGAAGCAGAATCTCGATCTGATGCTCGAGATGATCCTGCTCGTCGCGGACCTGCAGAACCTGCGGGCCAACCCGGGGCGGCCGGCCGTCGGGACGGTGCTCGAAGCGAAGCTCGACCGCGGGCGCGGTCCGGTGGCG
>DASSSG010000145.1:0-15745 GCA_035708545.1 Bryobacteraceae bacterium
GAAGTGAAAATCGAGCGCGAAGGTCGCGTGATCTGGTCCCGCGCTCTCGCATCCGGCGAGGCGAACATGTGCCACAGCCTCGAAAATGTCGAGCACCATCAATTCAAATACCAGAGCCACCGCGTGCCCGATCTCGTGCACGTTCATTTCTTCGGCGCCGACGCGTTCAGCTTCGGCGAAGGTGTCGTGTTGCAGGACGGCGACGTGGTTCAGGTCGAGTGGCAGGGGCTGGGGCGGCCGTTGCGCAACCCGGTCCGGGTGGACCGTACACCGCAGGCTCTCATCGAGGTGCGGCCGATCTGAGCTGGTAGTTTCCCTGGTATTGCCCAGGCCGCCGGAATTGCTATCTTTGGATGCATAAATCGAATACGGAAGAGTCGGGCGCCACGTGCTGCATGACGTGTCGCCCGTTCGTGTCCTGGCCCATGGACTCTCGCGCCGCTCAACCGCTTTCGCCCCTGTGCACTGTGCTGCTGGCCTCGGCGGACCTGGGAGCCGCTGAATCACTCGTTCGAGAGATTCAAGTGCTCGGGTGCGATCTCCGAATTGCGTCCACGCTCACCGAGTTCGAGCGGAGCCTGTTCAGCGCGGACGCTCCGGCGGTCGTGATCTCGGAACCGGGGATTCGCGATGCCGACTGGCGCCTGCTCCTGAAAGTTACGCAGCGGTTGCGGCAACCTCCCGCATTCGTGCTCGCGGCCGAGTCTCACAACCCGTCACTCTGGGCGGAGCTGCTGGACCTCGGCGGTTATGATCTGCTGCCGGCCCCGCGCACGCCTGAAGCGGTGAGGCGCGTGGTGGCCTCGGCGGCAAGCCGGTGGACCCGAGCCCGGGAGGTCGCCCGCGCCCGTGAGTTGAATGAACTGAATTTTCGCCGGTCCGGAGCCGCCTGAGCCCCGGGATCGCCTCACGGTCGTTTAGCGGATTTCAGGCAGCATCCCTTCCACCAGCCGGCCGTTCCGCAGCACGAAGCTGATGCCGACAGGCGGCAGGTCCGGTTGTTCGTACGTACCTGGGCTGTCGACCATCGTCGGATCGAACGCCGTGATGTCGGCGAAGGCTCCTGGCACGATCCGCCCGCGATCCCGAATGCGGAAACGCTCGGCCGGCCCGCCGGTGATCTTGTGCACAGCCTCGGGCAGCGACAGCCAGGCGCGGTTGCGGCTCACTGTCCCGAGCAGCAGCGGAAAAGTCCCGAACACGCGCGGGTGCGGCCGGCCGCGCACGTAGAAGCTGTCGCTGATCACAATCGCAAGGGGGTGCGTGAGGCTGAGGCGCAGGTTCTCTTCGCTTTGATTGATCGACAGCATGTTTACGTCGCCGCGCTCCTCGATCAGGAGGTCGACCATGGCCTCGACCGCCGCACGGCCGCGGAGCTCAGCAAGCTCGGCGAGCGTTCGGCCGACAGCCGCGCGGTTTCTGCTGCTCCCGACGGCCGAGATGTAAACATCGCGCCAGCGCCATGGCAGCCCCGACGTGATCTCCGCGGTGATGCGGCGGCGTTGGTCACGATCGGTCAGCCGGGCGAGCATCGCCTCCGTCCCGCCATCGAGCACCCATTGCGGGAGCAACTGTGTCAGCACGCTCGACCCTGCGACGTACGGGTAACAATCGAAGGCGATGTCGATCCCTTCCGCGCGAGCTTTCTCGATCACCTCGAGAGCCCGCGGGTGCTCGGACCAGTTCGCCGCGCCCACGGCCTGCAGGTGCGAGATCTGCAGCCTGCACCCGGTCCGCCGCGCAAGCTCGATCTGCTCCTCGACCGCCGGCACGAGGTCGCGGAAGTAGCTGCGGATATGGCTGGTATAGATCTTCTCGTGACGCGCCACAATGCGGCATAGCCGTTCGACTTCCGCAAACGGCGCGCTGGAGCCTGGCGCATACATGAGACCCGTCGACAGCCCCGCCGCTCCCGCAGCGAACGCCTCTTCGAGCAGAGCTTCCATCTGCCGGAGTTCGGATTCCTCGAGCGCTCCCTGCCGCCATCCGGCGACGGCGACCCGCAGCGTCCCGTGACCCGCCAGTGAGATCACGTTGGCCGTCGCACTCCGGCCGGCGGCTTCGAGATACGCGCGCGTGGAAGGCCAGCCCCATTCGCCCTCGCCGCAGAGAATACCGTTGGCGAACTCGCGGAGCAGCGCCGGATCGCGCGCCGGCGGGTAGGGCGAAAAACCGCAGTTGCCGACCACCTCCGTCGTCACGCCCTGGCGCAGCTTGTCGCGCCGGCCTTCGATCACCTGCAGATCGGCGTGGCTGTGGCCATCGATGAAACCCGGCGCGAGCGCGAGCCCACCGCAATCGATGCGCTGTGCGGCGGGAGCGCGCACGCTGCCGACCGCGACGATCCGCTCTCGCTCGATCAGCACGTCTCCGCGGAACGGCTCCGAGCCCGAGCCGTCGTAAATCTCTCCATTGGCCAGCAGGTAAGAGTCGAAGGGCACCTGAGACTATATACGCATATGGCGGACAGAGTCGCTGGACCTGCTGCAGGCAGGCTGCGGGACAAGGTCGCTTTGATCACCGGCGCGGGCGGCGGCATCGGCTCGGAAATGGCGAAGCTGTTCGCGCGTGAGGGCGCGGGCGTCGTCGTCAACGACGTCCTCGCGGACTCGGCCGTGCCGATTGTCGAGGCGATTCGAAGCAGCGGCGGGCGCGCCGAGTTTGCCTCCGGCGATATCAGCAACTCCCGGGAGGTCGATGCCATGTTCGCGACCGCGCGCTCGGCCTTCGGCGGCCTCGACATCCTGGTCAACAATGGCTTCGCGGTATTCAACGACTGGCGCATTACCGAACTCGAGGAAGCGGACTGGGACCGCACGATCGACGTCTGCCTCAAAGGCCCGTTCCTGTGTACAAAGCGTGCCTTGCCGATGATGAAGGAGCGCGGCGGTGGCAGTGTGATCACGATATCGAGCGTTAACGCGCTGTTCGGCGTCGGCGAAACCGCCTACACCGCAGCCAAGGGCGGACTGATATCGATGATGCGCCTGGTCGCCGCCGAGTACGGCGACTGGAAGATCCGTTCGAACGTGATCTGTCCGGGTACCATCGCAACGAAAATGTGCATGGATCACTGGAACCGATATCCCGACGGCTTTCGCCGGCTTCTCGAAATGTACCCACTCGGGCGGATCGGGCAGCCGATCGAGGTCGCGCAGTACGCCTTGTTTCTCGCCTCCGATGAATCGAGCTTCGTCAACGGGGCGTTGCACGTGATTGACGGGGGCCTGCTCGCGGGCCGGAAGCTGGAGGAGCGCTGATGCTGACGCTTGAAGGCTGCAGAAAACGGCGCGAGCGGCTGCTCGTGGAGATGATGCACGCCGAGTTCGATGTCGCCGTGATCACGAGCTCGCTGATGATCAATTACTTCACGGGCGTGCTGACCGACGCGCAGTGGCCGCAGGCGTTCGCGCTGCGAGCCAACGGCGACGGCCTGCTGGTCAGCAATCGCGAGCCGCAGCGCGCGCCGGACGTCCGCTTCTGCATGTACACGGGATATACGACCGAGCGCCCTTTCGGACGCCACACCATGCACGACGAACTGACCGCGGCGATGCGATCCTTTGCCGGCCCTCGGCGCGCCGGAATCGAAGAGGAGCACGCGCCCGCCGGTCTCGCCGCTGCGCTGGCAGGTGCGACTCGGAACATCACGCCGATTCTCATCGAGATGCGCCGCCGCAAGGACCCGGATGAACTGGACTGCATGCGCGCCGTTACTCGGCTCACTGAGGCCGGTTATGCGGCGGCGAAGGCGCGGCTCGAGCCGGGTATGACCGAGTACCAGATGTTCTCTGCAATCCAGGAAGCGATCATCGCCGCGGCGGGCACGTCGGTCGAGTTGCGGGGCGATTTCGCGGTGGGCACGCGTGCGATCCGTGGTGGCGGGCCCCCAACGAATCGCCGTGTCGAGAAAGGCGACCTCTATATCCTCGATTTATTTCCCGTCTATGACGGCTACACCTGCGATCTCTGCCGCACGTTCTGCGCCGGTAAGCCCACAGCCGAGCAACAGGAGGTCTGGGCACACGTGCTCAAGGGCCACGATGCAGCCCAGCGCCTGATCCGACCCGGCGCCCCGACACGCGCGGTCTATGAAGCTTTGCGCGACCATCTGCACGCGCTGCCCCTTGCGGCGGGTTCGTTCTGGCATCATGCCGGCCACGGCGTGGGCATGGAAGGCTGGGAGCAGCCCTGGCTGAACGCCGGCAGTGACCAGACGTTCGTCGAAGGCGAAGTAATCGCCTGCGAGCCTGGGCTGTATGACGAGCGCCTGCGCGGCGGCATTCGCCTCGAGCACAACTATCTGGTCACTGACGCCGGTCCGCAGGCGCTGGATACGTTTCCGATGGAGCTCTGAACGCGTCCCGCGCAGCCGCGAGCGTCGCGTTGATGTCAGCCTCGGTGTGCGCGGTAGACACGTACCAGCGCCCGTCCGGCAGCACGAGCACGCCTTCATCGAGCAGCGCGAGCGCGAAGTCGCTGTACAGGCCGGTATCCGCCTCGAGGGTGTCGCGGTATGTGCGCGCGGGACGATCCATGAAAGCAACGTGGAACACACCACATTCGCCATTGGTTGCCACGGCCAGCCCGTGCGAGCGGAGGACCTCTTCAAGCCCATACCGCAGCCTCTCCGTGTTGCTCCGGAGCTGTTTGTAGATCGATCCGCCGCCGGCCGCAAGCACATCCAGCGCGGCTTTCGCGGCCGCGAGGCTTACGGGATTTCCATTCAGTGAGCCCGCATGGATCACCCGGCCGTCAGCGATGAGATCCATGTACTCGCGTTTGCCCGCCAGCACGCTCAGAGGAACGCCGGCCCCGACCGCCTTCGCGTAGGTCGCGAGATCGGGCGTTACGCCGTACAACTCCTGCGCGCCTCCGAGCGCGACACGAAAGCCCGTAATCACTTCATCGAAGATCAGCAGCGCGCCGTGCGCCGTCGTGATCTCGCGGAGGAACTGCAGGAATTCCGGCTCAGGTGGCAGACACCCGCTGTTGCAGACGAACGGTTCGCAAATCAGAGCGGAGATTTTCCCGCCATGCGCGGCGAAGGCCGCTTCCACGCTCCGGCGGTTGTTCCATTCAGCGATCACGGCCGTGCGCGCCGGCAGCTGCCCGGACCCAATCGGTACCGGCCTTCCCTGGGCTGCCGCGATCTCTTCGCGCGTGGGGTGATAACTCACCAGGACAGAATCGTCCCAGCCGTGATAATGGCCTTCGAATTTGATGTACTTCTGCCGGCCCGTAGCCGCGCGTGCAAGCCGGAGGGCCACCTGCACGATTTCGGTCCCGCTGTTTGCAAAACACACAGCATCCGCGCACGGGATGATCTTCACGAGCCGCTCGGCCACTTCGTACTCGAGCTCATGCTGGGCGCCGTATGTGAGGTCCCGCCGTGCCTGAGCGGCGATCGCCTCCACCACTTCCCGCGGCGCATGTCCGAGAAACAGCGGTCCCCACGCGAGCGTGTAGTCGATGTACGCGTTGTTATCGACATCGACGGCCCGTGAGCCCTCGCCGCAGCGAAAATACAGGGGATACGGACGCGCGCCACGGCGCACAGCGCTCGAAACACCTCCGGGCAGTACGGCTGAAGCGCGACGGAAACGCTCCGCCGATCCCGGCGTCTTCGTGCGCACCGAGGCTTCCCGTTCAGCGGATCGGAATGGCGAGCTTCGCCCCATCTGGTATGAAACTAACAGATATGAGAATCGGGCAGCGATGAGAATCGGCGTACTCGGGCTGGGATTCATGGGGAGCACGCACCTGCAGGCCCTCGTGCGCATCCCCGGCGTGGAGGTCGCGGCGGTGATGTCGCGCAATGAGAAGCGGCTCGCGGGCGACATGTCGGACATTCAGGGAAACCTCGGCATCCCTGGCGCCCGCATCGATCTCTCCGGCGCCCGCAAGTACCGCAAGTGGGAGAGCATGATAGCCGACCGCGAGCTCGATGCCATCGATATTTGTCTGCCCACAAACCTGCACGAGCCCGTTGCGACCGCCGCTCTCAGCGCCGGCAGGGATGTGCTGGTCGAGAAGCCGATGGCGCTCGGCGGCGCATCGGCGGCCCGCATGATAGATGCGGCCGAGCGCAACTCGCGCGTTCTGATGGTCGCGCACGTGCTCCGTTTCATGCCGCCGTATCGCGAGCTCATCGCGTTGGTGCGCTCTGGCCGCCTGGGGCGGGTGCGCTCGGCTCTCTTCCGGCGGCGCACCGCGGTGCCGACCTGGGGAGCGTGGGAGTTCGACAGCGCGCAGAGCGGCGGAGGCGTTTTCGACCTCCTGATCCATGACGTCGACATCGCTCTCGAGCTCTTCGGCGTGCCGAGCAACATCGCAAGCACGGGATACGAAAACATGCGCGGCGGTGTCGACGTGATTACCTCGCACTTCGATGTTCCCGGCGCCGATTCGCTCACGATCACCGGCGGCTGGCATCACGTCGGTGACTACCCGTTCTCGATGGAGTACACGATCCTGGCCGACAACGGCGCGGTCGAGTTCAGCTCCGCGGGCCGTCCGGCTGCCGTCTACTGGAAAGACGGAACGCACGAAGTGCTGCCTGCGGCTGACGCCGACCCGTACCAGGCGGAGATCACTTACTTTCTCGAGTGCTGCCGAACACGGCGCCGGCCGGCGCTTTGCCCGGCCGACGCGTCAGCACGCGCTGTCGCCGTCGCGCGCCGGATGGTGGACGCGCGTGCGTTTAGTAGTACATCACCGCGCTCCTCCGATATACTGAGGCCGACAAATGGCGAACGAGAGGACCCCTGAGGTACTGATCGTCGGTGCAGGCCCGGTCGGCCTGTTTACTGCGCTCGCGCTCAGCCGGCGCGGCATTCGCGTGCAGGTTGTCGACACCGGCGTCTGGGCAGTGACTCACAGCTACGCGCTCGCGCTGCACCCGCAATCGCTGAAGCTGCTCCAAAGCCTCGGCCTGCTCGAACGCGTGCTGGACACTGGATACATCGTGCGCGGCATCGCACTCTTCGATGGGTCGTCACGCCGCGCTCAGGTGCACGTCGAACGGAATGGCGACCCGGCCTCCTGCGTCGCCGTCCTCGGCCAGGACGCGCTTGAGCACGTGCTCGAGCGAGCGCTGCAGGACCACGGCGTCCGCGTCTCATGGAAGCATGAGGTGTCGGCGCTCGCTCCGGAACGCGACCGCGTCGTTGCGACGATCGATGAATACGAGCAGGAATCCCGAGGGTACGTGGTGGCGCGTACCGAATGGGTGGTCGCGCGCTCCGCACGCTTCGAGGCTGCGTATGTCGTCGGCGCCGACGGATATAACTCGCGCGTCCGCCGTGCCCTGAACATCGACTTTCCCGAAGTCGGCGCGGCGCAGTATTACGCGGTCTTCGAATTCGAGTCCGACTTCGATGCCGAGAACGAGATTCGCATCGCGCTCGGCGAGCGCACCACAGATGTTCTCTGGCCGCTGCCGGAAGGCTATTGCCGCTGGAGTTTCGAGCTGCCTGGGTATTCCGACGCGGAAGCCGAAGCGTTGCAGGAGCATTTCCGCAGCTCGGGATCCGGCAGCTTCCCGGCAAAGCGCTCGAAGGACCGCCGTCTGGCGGCACAGTTCGGAGCCATGCCCGAACTGGACGAGAATGCACTCCGGCGCTTTCTCGGCGAACGCGCGCCGTGGTTCAAAGGCAGCATCGATCACCTGACCTGGAAAACCATTGTGCGGTTCGAACGCCGCCTCGCGGGCGCCTATGGCCGCGAGCGCCTGTGGCTCGCCGGCGACGCCGCACACCTCACCGGCCCCGTCGGCATTCAAAGTATGAACGTCGGTCTCGCCGAGGCGAACGATCTCGCCGATGCGCTCGCGCGAGTCCTGCGCGACCGAGCCGACCCGCAGCAATTAGCCGGCTACGGCCAGCGCTGGACGGCCGAATGGCGGCGGCTCCACGGCATCGATGGCGGCCTCGCGCCGCACGACGGAGCCGATCCCTGGATCGCTCAGAACGCGCATCGTCTCATGACCTGCCTGCCCGCGCACGGTGCCGAGCTGAATGCGCTCGCCGGGCAGTTGCGTTTGAAGGCCTGAACGAAGCTGTTGGAACACGACTCTGGGTACGACCATCTCGCGTGGTTTCTCGGCCCGAAAGCCGAGAACGCCGATTTCATGGAGGCGTTGGTCCTCCAAATCCTGCGCGACTACACACACTGGCGCAAGAATTACCACCCTGACGATCCCATCCTCGTCACCCGGCACCTGCGCAAACAGCTCGAGCCCGAATTCGAGGCGGTCAATCAGCAGCTCGATGGCCTGCTCGCACGGCTGCGCCGCAACTTCCCTTTTTACAGCCCGCGATACCTCGCGCACGAGCTGTCCGACACGCTGTTGCCTTCGAAGCTCGGCTATCTGGCGGGCATGCTGTTCAATCCGAACAATGTCACGCCACAGGCGGCGCCCGTCACCACGGAGCTCGAAATCGAGGCCTGTAATGCTGTCCTGACGATGCTCGGCTACGAAGCGCCGCCCGTGCCGCCGGTTGAAGCGACGCCCGAAGCGCTGCAAAACTACCGCCGCGCGCTCGACAAGCCCTTCGGCTGGGCGCACATATGCTCGGGCGGAACGGTGGCGAATATTGAAGCGCTCTGGGTCGCCCGCCAGGTCCGCTATTTCCCGCTGGCGGTGAAAGACGTGGCGCGCGGCGAGCAGCTTCTCGTCCGGGTGCGCCTGCCGCGCGACCGCGGCAAGCCGGATTCAACCCGCATCGACATCCGCGAGGTCCCGGACTTCGACCTGCTCCTGATGACGCCCAACGAGGCCATCTACCTCCTCGGGGCCTACATGCGCGCGTTTCGCGATCGCCGAGGCGCGGCTGCCCGAAGTGATGTCGCCAACGAAGCCTGGGACGCGCTGCGCGCATCGAAGTACAGTCTCGCGCGCGGGACCGCTCGCTGCTTCTCTGAACACCCACCCGCGCTGCTGGTTGCGGGTACTCGCCACTACAGCGTCGCCAAGGCCGCTGACGTGCTCGGCATCGGCTCGGAAAATATCGTCGACGTCAAAGTCGATTCCCACTTCCGCCTCGACGTCGATGACCTCGCCGCGTGCCTGACCCGGCTCACCTCTGAACGCACGCTGGTTCCGATGGCGGTCATCGCTTCGATGGGCACTACCGAGGAAGGCGCCGTCGATCCCGTGCACGGAATTGCCGAGCTGCGCGAATCGGCCGGCCGCATCCTGAACTGTTCATTCTGGCTGCACATCGATGCCGCCTGGGGCGGTTTCATGCGCACGCTGTTCTGCGCCGAGCCGCAGGAACGCGCCCGGTCCCTCACAGCCAACGCCGGACAACACCTCGGCCTGCCGGTCGACTCCAACAGCGGCCTCGGCGGCTGGCACGCGGCGTTCACGAATTACATCGAACAGCTCGTCGCCGCGGAACCGCCGACAGCCCGCGCCCGCTTCATCCGGGGGGAGCTCGCGCGCATGAAGCCCGCGGCTGACGCCGAGCAATGGGAACGCTATGCCCCCGCGGTCGAAAATTTCCGAAAACGGTTCAGCAGCGAGCTCGCCGACGAAAAGCTGAAGCGAAGCTTCGTCCCCGACCGCCTTGAGGAAATCACTCGCGTGCGCGAATCCGTCCGCGAATTGGTCAGTATCCCCGCTCCGCACCACGGCGCGGCCCGCACGCGCATCCTCGGATGGCCGTCGCCCGAAGTCGGCGCTGCGTTTCTCGCCACCGCCGAAGCCGACTCAATCACGGTCGATCCCCACAAGATGGGCTACAGCGTCTACCCATCAGGGTGTGTGGCGTTTCGGAATGATCGCGTTCGCCTGTTCATCCTGCAGCGCGCTCCCTACATCACGTCGCGCGAGCAGGACCCGTTCTTCCATCTGCCGCCACGCCACAGCCGCGTGTTTCTCGACGGCTCGCTGCGCGTACACATCGATTCGTTCAGCCCGTTTATTCTCGAAGGGTCAAAGCCGGGAGCGGCTGCCGCGGCGCTCTGGCTGTGTACGCAAACGATTCCGCTGACCGCAAACGGGCACGGAAAGATCATTCGCCAGTCGCTGCTGGCTGCGCGCTATCTGCACTACTGGATTACGCGCTGGACATCGATGCAGGAGCAGACCTCGGCAAAGCCGAGGTATCAGTTTATTCCGCTTACACCGGACTTTCCGGACACCAATATTGTTGCGTTCGCGGTCGGGCATAAAACGCCCGTATCGCTGGCCGCGATGAACGCGCTGACCATGGCCGTGTACGCGGACTTCACGATTGAGACCGAGCTCGGCGAGCGTGAATACAGCTATCGCCAGGCGTTCTTCCTGTCCAAGACGGTGCTGCGCCCGGCTGAGTACCCCGCCGAAGTCCTCGCTGATTTCCTCCAGCGCTCGGGCCTCACCTGCAGCTGCGAAGAATATGCGAGAGAAGGCCTCGTGGTGCTCCGCGCCGCCGTGATGAACCCGTACCTGCAGGCCAGCCGTACCCTGGCTGTGCAGGATTTCGTGCACGACTTCGTGCGCGAACTCGCGGCCTCCGCTGCGCGGCACACTGCCTGATGTTTAACTCGCGAACCGCGGCCGGCCTACGCGCACGTAAACACCGCGCGAAAAATGTACAAGTGGTTCGCGCGAGGGCGCCGGTACGCCTGAGCGCTCGATGACATTCTGATTGAGCCGGAGGACAGTGGCTGACTGCAGTTCCCACGGCGGGTGCTCGACCTGCGCAAACGCGAGGCGACCCGCCAGGAGCGTGTACAGGCGATAGCGCGCGGTCAGAAAGACAGCGCGCTCGTCAGCATGAATCGGCGCACCGATGCGAACTATTATGTGAGCCTCGCCGGTGCCGGCGTGTCGCCGGCTTCTGTACTCGATCTGTGCATCCTGCAGGCGGACGCTCATTGCCGCCCACCGATACGGCAGGCCATAGAACAGCCGCGCACCTGCCACCGCGGCGACGCGGTGCGCCTCGAGTGAAAAAAACCAGATTCCGCGCTCTCCATCGGGTCCCCGCACATACGTTCGCACATTCATCTCGGGGAATCGCGAAATGAAAGGGAGTGCCGGAAGGCCAGGCAGGCGCAGTCCGGTCAGGACGAACGGAGTGAGCCCGATCCATGCCGCGCCTTCAAACGTGTCCAGCTCGAGGCCGGACGGCAGCAGAGCACGAATGAGGCCTTCCGGATATTGCCAATGCAGGAACGTGAGATTTTGCCAACCCTGAAACATGACTGGCCGATCCACCGGGTAAGGCGGATACGGACTCAGCACGTTCAACGATTCATTGCTCACTAAGCTGAGGATATGACCGGTATTTGACCGCGGCAAGACCCGCGACTATGCATACAAAATATTGCCAGCAGCGCGGCTCCTGAACGCTCCATCGGCCTTCTTCAGGCACCAGGCCCAACTTCGGAGTGCCGACAATCCGAACGGAATCGATTCCGTCAATTCGACCCATTGCGCGTTATGCGTCAAGTTGACTGTGAAGCTTTACTTCCGGATGGCGCGTCGGTCGCCAAGAATCGCCGGAGCGAGCCAGATCTACGCATAGGCGTTTCTCGTTCATGTGAATAGCTTCGAAGTGGCCGTTTTCGGCGACGTAAACGCTGGCTCGCCCAGACTCACTTCGTGTGCACAGACCGGGGGCAGATGCAACGCTGCAATCTTACTGCCTCGTATGTCGCCGGTAGCCCTCCGCCAGTTCCTTCGGTAGAAAAACGTATTTCAGAACCTCGTCGAGAATGTGCGGGTTCAGATATAGGGGTGCGTTATGCGCCTGAAACCATTTCCTTAAGCGGACAGTTCTCCTCGCCCTTTTCCCGAAGAAACCATTCTGCCAAAGCAGCGGCTCCCGCGCCTGGTTTTCTGCGTCGTCCACGATCTTCTCCAGAGTTCCGCCGGGGATACGGACGCGCGGCGCTGGATATCCATCCCGAAGCTTCGCTTGCTGCACTTCCTTGGCGAGGGTGCAGTACCGGCGCAGTTCCCATACGGCCCGGTCCAGCGTCACTAGCTCTGCCCCAAATCCGACATTCGAGACCTCGAAATAGCGGTACGGCCCATACTGATCGAGTCTTTCGATGAACTCTCTCGTACCCTTGGTAAGACCGAGCGTCACCTTGCCTGATTTCTCGAGCCTGCCGAGCGCCTTGCCCAAATCATGGCGCACGTCCTTGGCGGGAATTCGGTTGAGCAATAAAACGCACTTGAGGTACTTTTCCACAGCCTGCTGGCTTGCCCACAGGTACTGTGTCGTCAACGCCGCCCGACACGCCATGCGCGCTGCTATATAATCCGCATCGGCCACATCGCGGAAGGACCGCACGGCGAAATCGTTAATCAACGCATCCACTGTCGTCGCCATACATTTTCAGCGTACGCGCTTCGCAACACCCCCTACAATGAAAATGGATGAACGGGATCTCCCTTGCCACCCACGGTGATAGCGAGGAGCGGGCGCGCTGGCCGACCCTGCAACCGCACTTCCCGCTCTACGAGCCGTTCTGGATGCAGCATGTTTACACGCTGCGCGGCACCGATCACCGCATTCGCGCCGACATCGACGAGCGTTTGGAATTGCTGGCGCAGGAGCACTATAAGTGCTTCTTGTCATTGAGCATCGCACATGGCCGTCTAGATGACGACGCGCATCCCGAGCGCACATTCAGTTCGCTACAGAATGCCGGAAACCGCGCGCAACAAGTGATCCGGCTGTTCAATGACATCCGTGCCGGCTGCCTTCCGGCTGATGCCGATCCCGTGGATCCGGCGCCATTTGCTGATTCTTGTCGCGCGATCGCGGAGTACCGGAACTACGTCCATGAGGATGTCATGGGCATGATTGTGCTCGGAGGACGGCGCTACCTGCCCAAACCCGCATGCCTCGGAACGTACCGACGATGGTCACGGCTGCAAGGGGCGCCCGTCGCAGATTTTGAGCCCATGCGCGACGTTTTGGCTGCACGCTTTGCCACACTCACCGCCCTTCTCGACACCGGCTGGCGCATCATGCTCGACCGCACCCCGGCGCTTTTGGCATCGCCCGGCTATCGGCACCTCCTTCCGCCGCAAGCCGGTGCCGCGAATGTCGTAATGCAGCGCATCGTGCTCTCCTCCAATGTCCAGTTGGGCTGACCCAAAACCCTGGCAGAGAGGTCGAACTGGGGTCTGGTGGACCCGCAGAGTCCCTAGGTAGACGCGATCGGGACGAAGCGCGATCCCGGAGCATTCATCATTGTGGGCGGATCACACTCAGAAAAGCGATCCACTTGGCCGTGTCACTCATCCCGCTGAGGTGAAGAACCTGCGCCGCAGATTCCTTCCGAGTCGTCGGCAACTCGGAACCGATCCACCTGAGCGTGTAGTCCCCGTTCCGCCAACTTACAGGCGCTTGGGTGCACGGATCAGTGTCGGGCGTTTCGGTCAACTTGATCTCTACCCACCCTCCGGATGGCGCGTCGTCCAGGACATCGCTGCGTCCGCGTCCTCGATCCCATCCCAACGAACCGTGTTGCGTCGTATCTTTCGTGAGACGATTCCGGACTGCACACTTCAGTGCGGACCGACGAAGCGAGGTTTGTCAACCTGTCTAGCCAAGCGACCATCGTTGTGCGTCAGCAGCATCCGGCTATACTCGCTGCCAATATGCGCCAGAGTAGGTCGGCATCTAATGCGAGCGCCTACCGTGACTGACGTACGCGGGCCCGGAACATTTTCATCCTTCGTTGCGGCACGAAGGACGATGTCCTATTCATTCCGCAGAGCCGCCAGCGGATCAATTCGGGATGCTCGCCTTGCCGGCGCGTAACCAGCCAGAATCGCGGCACTCACCAGAACAGCGCCGGCCAGTACCAGGGTTCCGGGATCATTGGGCTGCGTCTCGAACAGAAACGATTTGACAAGCCGGGACGCGCTCAACGCGGCAGGCACGCTGATCGCGAGTCCCACCGCCGCCAGTAGCAGAACGCGGCGCAGAACCATCCAAACCACGGCGCCGCGTTGCGCGCCCAGCGCCATACGGATTCCGATCTCGCCCACCTGCCGCGCGACGTTGTACGACATCGTCCCGTAGAGCCCCACGCACGCCATCAGGAGAGCGAGACCCGCGAAGCCCGTGCATAGTTTCGCGAACGTGACTTCCCTGCTGATCGTCCGATCGATTTCCGCAGCCTGTGTGACCACGTTGGTGACGGGTATGCGTGAATCTGCCTCCCGCACGATCTCACGCACACTCTGAACAAACCTCAGCGGATCACCCGCAGTGCGCAGCGCGTAGGTCATTCGGTCCGGAGAAAACTGGCTGACCGGTACGAACACGGTCATTGCACTCTCCTCTTCGTTTTTCAGACCACCGTACCGCAGGTTAGCCGACACGCCGACGATTTCGAGATCGCGCTTCTCGTCCGGGAGCGTGATGCGCCTGCCCACCGGAAGCTCGTTCCCGAAGTAAGTTCGCGCCAGCCGCTCGCTGATCACTGCAACCGGCGTGGAGCCCGGTTGATCGCGGTCGTCAATCTCACGCCCGGCCAGGATCGGAATCTGCATCGTCGTGAGGAAACGCGGTCCGGCGGCCAGGACGCGCGCGCCTTCGATGCTAACAGCGCCGATCTTCATTGGCCCCCTGATTGCCTGCCCGGTGCGGGGGGCCTCGATGATCGAGGATTGCGAAAGCGTCGCGCTGCTCACTCCGGGGATCGATTCGAGGCGCTTGCGCAGGTCCGCGTAAAAAGTGGCGATCTCCGGGTCGCGATGCCCGGCCTGGCGCGCATTCAGCGAGAACAGAAGGATGTTCTCGCGAGCGTATCCCAGTTGGACGGAGTGCAGGTTGTTGAGTGTCCGGACAAACAGACCGGCGGCGACCAGGATGAGAAAAGAGAACGCGATTTGGGCGACCACCAGCACGTGCTGCGCGCGGCGGCGCGGTCCGCCCCCCCGGCCATTCTTTAGCGTGGGCATGACGTCCGGACGCGTCGACTGAATCGCTGGAGCGAGCCCAAATAACAGGCCGCAAACCACAGAGAGCGCCGCCGTCACGCCCAGCACGTTCCAGTTCAATTCCGCGTGCAGCGTAAAGTTCTCCCGCCCATTGGAGAACAGAAGCGTCAGCGATCGCACGCCCCAGATCGCAAACAAGACCCCTAATGCTCCGCCGAGCGATGCCAGCATCACACTCTCGGTAGGCAACTGCCGCACGACGCGGAACCGTCCCGCTCCCAGGCTGAGCCGGACAGCCATTTCGCGGCGTCGCGCGGCGGCCCTTGCCAGCAGCAGATTGGCGATATTCGCGCACGCGATCGCCAGGATCAATCCCACCATCGCCAGGAGCACGTACAGAGGCCTGGAATACTGCCGGCGCAGGCTGCCCAGACCGGCGGCGCCGGGATTCAGAATCAGGGCGGGCAGGTTGGCGCGCTCACCGTCGGTCGTCGCCGTGGCGGCAACCCATTGATGGAAACGAGGAGCCAGCGCTGCCTGCGCCTGGGCCATGCTTACACCGGGACGCAGGCGGCCCATCATTTCGATCCAGTAGAAGTTTTCGTCGCCATACATACGAGCCGCTCGGGCGCCGTCTACGAGCACATTCGTGTGCAACGGAAGGTAGAGGTCCGGCGCCGCCGCAGGGTCGACTCCGAAGAACTCCGGCGGCGCGACGCCGATCACCGTAAAGGGCACATTATCGACGAGAATCGATTGTCCAATCGCATTCGACGGTCCCCCAAAGCGATTCTGGCTTGTCGGAAAACTGATTACGGCGACCGGCGCCGCGCCTGGACGGTC